>NZ_JBEZWL010000159.1:0-16376 GCF_040648015.1 Streptomyces sp. NPDC029216
GCGGACACCGCGCCCACCGCGAGCAGCACCTCCCGCGCGGCCGCCATCGCCCCGGCCGGCGGCGCGTCCAGCAGCGCGAGCCCCGACGCGTCCGGGTCGCCCCAGCAGGCGGCCTGCAGCGCGAACTGCGCCAGGTCCGCGATCCGGATCTCGGGGGAGGGGAAGGCCGGCAGCCGCCCGTCCTCCGCCTCGGCCCAGCACCGGTACACCGTGCCCGGCGCCTCCCGCCCGGCCCGCCCCGCCCGCTGGCGGCCCGCCGCGCGCGAGGCCCGTACGGTCGCCAGCGCGCCCAGCCCCCGGGCGTGGTCCACGCGCGGCTCGCGGGCCAGCCCCGAGTCCACGACCACCCGTACGCCCGGCACGGTCAGGCTCGACTCCGCGACCGCCGTCGCCAGGATCACCCGGCGGTGCGGCGCGGCCGTCAGCGCCGCCTCCTGCACCGCAGCCGGGGCCCGGCCGTGGACCTGGAGCACCTCCGCGTCCACGCCGCCCAGCTGCCCGGCCACCCGGGCGATCTCGCCCACACCGGGCAGGAAGCACAGCACATCGCCGGAACGTTCCGCCAGCGCCCGCCGCACCACCGACGCCACGTGCGCCAGCTGCGCCGGATCCACCCGCATCCCGTGGGGCGCCCGCACCGGCCGGGCCGGCGGCGCCCACACCGTCTCCACCGGGTACGAGACCCCCGCCGCCTCCACCACCGGAGCATCCCCCAGCAGCCGCGCCCACCCGGCCGCGTCGGTCGTCGCCGAGGCCGCGACCAGGCGCAGCTCCGGGCGCAGGGTCTCGCGTACGTCCAGCAGGAAGGCGGCGACGGTGTCGGCGTCCAGGTGCCGCTCGTGGCACTCGTCCAGCACCACCACGTCCACCCCGGCCAGCTCCTGGTCGCGCTGGAGCCGCTGGAGCAGGACGCCGGTGGTCACCACCTCCACGAGGGTGTCGCGGCCCACGAGCCGCTCCCCGCGCACGGTGAACCCCACCGCCTCCCCGACGGCCCCGCCGAGCAGCCAGGCCATCCGCCGGGCCGCCGCCCGGGCGGCGATCCGCCGGGGCTCCGCGACGACCACCCGCCGCCGCGGGCCCCCGCCCACCAGCCCGGCCAGCACCAGCGGGACCAGCGTGGTCTTGCCGGTGCCGGGCGGGGCGCACAGCACGGCCGTGCCGTGGTCGTCCAGCGCCCGGGTCAGGGCGGGCACGGCCTCGCGTACGGGAAGGGAGTCGAGGGTGGACCGGCGGATCAAGGGCTCAGTCCCTCTCGCACACGAAGATCGCCGTCCCCGGGATCAGGTTGCCGCGCAGCGGGGACCAGCCGCCCCACTCCTGCGCGTTCCACTCCGGCCACTCCGGTTCCACCAGGTCCAGCAGCCGGAAGCCGCCCGCGACCACGTCGCGGACCCGGTCGCCGAGGGTGCGGTGGTGCTCGACGTAGACGGCGCGGCCCTGTTCGTCCTGCTCGACGTACGGGGTCCGGTCGAAGTAGGAGGCGGCCACCGAGAGCCCCTCGGGGCCGGGTTCGTCGGGGAACGCCCAGCGGATGGGGTGGGTGACCGAGAAGACCCAGCGGCCGCCGGGGCGCAGCACGCGGCGCACCTCGCGCATGACGTTCACCGGGTCGGCGACGAAGGGGACGGCCCCGTAGGCGGAGCAGGCGAGGTCGAAGGAGCCGTCGCGGAACGGCAGCCGGGCGGCGTCGGCCTCGACCAGGGGGACGTCGCCGCCGATGCGCAGGGCGTGCTGGAGCTGGCGGTGCGAGAGGTCCAGCGCCACGGGGCGGGCCCCCTGCGCGGCGAGCCAGCGGGAGCACTGGGCGGCGCCGGCACCGATCTCCAGGACGTCCTTGCCCTTGAGGGAGGCGGCGGGGCCCAGCAGGGCGGCCTCCGCCTCGTCGAGGCCCTCCGGCCCCCAGACGAAGCGGTCGTCGCCGAGGAAGGCGCCGTGCTCGCTCTGGTACTCGTCGGCGTTGCGGTCCCACCAGCCGCGGCTCGCGCGGCTGCTCTCCGCCTCCCCGGCCTCGCGCCGGGTGGCCTCGGCGTCGTCGGCGTCGTCCTCGTACGCGTCCTCGCCCGCGTACGCGTAGGCGTCTTCGGGGGCGCAGTCCTCTTGGTTCATGGGGCCCGTCGTCGTAGTCTGCGGATGGCTGGTATGGCCCGGACGGCTGAAAATTCGTGCGGATCGCTCATCGGGGCGTTCCCGCCCACGAATTGTGCCGGTTATGAGGCGATCCGCCCGCGGTGTGCGCCTTCGCGCATTGACCCTGTCCGGCTGCCCCCGTATGCTACAAGTTGCGCTGCGAGCCTGTGCTCCTCAGACGTAGCAGGCTGCGCTTGCATCTGTTGAATGTCCCCTCGGTTTTCGAGGCCCCTACCCCTTGCGGGGGATGGGCTTCCTTGGCTGTCCGGCTTCTTCGGCAGATGCCGATAAGGGCTCCCGGCGTAGCAGTACCTACGACTTTCTGTCCGTAACCGGAGCCCTTTCCCACATGACGAGCAGCACCGAGACCACCGCCACCACCACTCCGCAGGTAGCGGTCAACGACATCGGTAACGCGGAAGCCTTCCTGGCCGCGATCGACGAGACGATCAAGTACTTCAACGACGGCGACATCGTCGACGGCGTCATCGTGAAGGTCGACCGGGACGAGGTCCTGCTCGACATCGGTTACAAGACGGAAGGCGTGATCCCGAGCCGCGAGCTCTCGATCAAGCACGACGTCGACCCGAACGAGGTCGTCAAGGTCGGTGACGAGATCGAGGCCCTGGTTCTCCAGAAGGAGGACAAGGAAGGCCGCCTGATCCTGTCCAAGAAGCGCGCTCAGTACGAGCGTGCCTGGGGCACGATCGAGAAGATCAAGGAAGAAGACGGCATCGTCACCGGTACCGTCATCGAGGTCGTCAAGGGTGGTCTCATCCTCGACATCGGCCTCCGCGGCTTCCTCCCGGCCTCGCTGGTCGAGATGCGTCGCGTCCGCGACCTCCAGCCCTACGTGGGCAAGGAGCTCGAGGCGAAGATCATCGAGCTGGACAAGAACCGCAACAACGTGGTCCTGTCCCGCCGCGCCTGGCTCGAGCAGACCCAGTCCGAGGTCCGCCAGACGTTCCTCACCACCCTGCAGAAGGGTCAGGTCCGCTCCGGCGTCGTCTCCTCGATCGTCAACTTCGGTGCGTTCGTGGACCTGGGCGGCGTCGACGGCCTCGTGCACGTCTCCGAGCTGTCCTGGAAGCACATCGACCACCCGTCCGAGGTCGTCGAGGTCGGCCAGGAGGTCACCGTCGAGGTTCTCGACGTGGACATGGACCGCGAGCGCGTCTCCCTGTCGCTGAAGGCGACGCAGGAGGACCCGTGGCAGCAGTTCGCCCGGACCCACCAGATCGGCCAGGTCGTCCCGGGTAAGGTCACCAAGCTGGTTCCGTTCGGTGCGTTCGTCCGCGTGGACGAGGGCATCGAGGGTCTGGTCCACATCTCCGAGCTGGCCGAGCGCCACGTGGAGATCCCGGAGCAGGTCGTCCAGGTCAACGACGAGATCTTCGTCAAGGTCATCGACATCGACCTGGAGCGTCGCCGGATCTCGCTGTCCCTCAAGCAGGCCAACGAGTCCTTCGGTGCCGACCCGGCGTCGGTCGAGTTCGACCCGACCCTGTACGGCATGGCCGCGTCCTACGACGACCAGGGCAACTACATCTACCCCGAGGGCTTCGACCCCGAGACCAACGACTGGCTCGAGGGCTACGAGACCCAGCGCGAGACGTGGGAGCGCCAGTACGCCGAGGCGCAGGTCCGCTTCGAGCAGCACCAGGCGCAGGTCATCAAGAGCCGCGAGGCCGACGAGGCCGCTGCCGCCGCGGGCGAGACCGCCCCGGCCGCCGGTGGCAACGCCGGTGCGGGCATCTCCGGTGGCTCCTACTCCTCCGAGGGTGCGGACGAGACCTCCGGCGCCCTGGCGTCCGACGAGGCCCTGGCCGCGCTCCGCGAGAAGCTGGCCGGCGGCCAGAGCTGATCGCAGCGCAGCGAGTGCTCCACGCTCCGGCGTGAAGTGAGCTGAACGACGAGGCCCGTCCCCTCCGGGGGGCGGGCCTCGTCGCGTTCTTGTGTTGCGTTCCGGTGAATACGGCCAACTGGGGAATGGCGGGGCGTCCTTGGACGTTCTTTGCAGAGAACACGGCAAGAGGGAGGAGTGGTGAGGGTGCTTGATCCACAGGGTCTGTACGAATGGGACGCCAAGGGTCTGGCGGTGGCCGACCTGGCGCTCGCCCAGGACTCGGCCGGACTGGTCATGCTCTACCACTTCGACGGGTACATCGACGCCGGCGAGACCGGGGAACAGATCGTCGAGCGGCTGCTCGACACCCTGCCCCACCAGGTGGTCGCCCGCTTCGACGCCGACCGCCTCGTGGACTACCGGGCCCGCCGCCCGCTGCTGACCTTCCAGCGCGACCACTGGACGGAGTTCGAGGAGCCCCGGCTGGAGGTCCGTCTCGTCCAGGACGCCACCGGCGCGCCCTTCCTGCTGCTCTCCGGCCCCGAGCCGGACGTGGAGTGGGAGCGCTTCGCCGTCGCCGTCCGGCAGATCGTCGAGCGCCTCGGCGTCCGGATCTCGGTCAACTTCCACGGCATCCCCATGGGCGTCCCGCACACCCGGCCCGTCGGCATCACCCCGCACGGCAACCGCACCGACCTCATGCCCGGCCACCGCAGCCCCTTCGACGAGGCCCAGGTGCCGGGCAGCGCCCAGTCGTTGGTCGAGTTCCGCCTCGGCCAGGCCGGGCACGACGTGCTCGGCGTCGCGGCGCACGTGCCGCACTACGTCGCCCGCTCCCCCTACCCCGACGCGGCGCTGACCGCGCTGGAGGCGATCACGGCCGCGACCGGCCTGGTCCTGCCGGCCGTCGCCCACGCCCTGCGCACCGAGGCGCACCGCACCCAGACCGAGATCGACCGCCAGATCCGGGAGGGCGACGAGGAACTCGTCAGCCTGGTCCAGGGGCTGGAGCACCAGTACGACGCCGCCGCCGGGGCCGAGACCCGGGGCAACATGATCGCCGAGCCGGCCGAGATCCCGACGGCGGACGAGATCGGCCGCGAGTTCGAGCGGTTCCTCGCGGAGCGCGAGGGCGAGGCGTAGCGGACTCCGGGACTCCGGGGGATGCGGCCGGAGCCGTCCGGAGCCGGGGCGCTAGGGTGCTGGGCATGCTGAAGGTGGGCCTGACGGGCGGAATCGGTGCCGGCAAGAGCGAGGTCTCGCGGCTGCTGGCGGGGTACGGGGCGGTCATCGTGGACGCCGACCGGATCGCACGGGAGGTCGTGGAGCCCGGTACGCCCGGGCTCGCGGCCGTCGTGGAGGCCTTCGGGGACTCCGTGCTGACCCCCGCAGGGGCGCTGGACCGGCCGAAGCTGGGGGCGATCGTCTTCGCCGACCCCGAGAAGCTGGCGACACTGAACGCGATCGTGCACCCCCTGGTCGGGGCCCGGTCCGCCGAGCTGGAGGGGGCGGCGGGACCCGACGCGATCGTGGTGCACGACGTCCCGCTCCTCGCGGAGAACGGGCTCGCGCCCCTGTACGACCTGGTCGTCGTGGTGGACGCGGCGCCCGGCACGCAGCTGGCCCGGCTGACCGCGCTGCGCGGGATGACCGAGGAGGAGGCCCGCGCCCGAATGGCCGCGCAGGCAACCCGCGAACAGCGGCTGGCGGTGGCCACGCTGGTGATCGACAACGACGGCCCGCTGGAGGCGCTGGAGCCCCAGGTACGCACGGTCTGGCAGCACCTCACGGCCCGCGCGGGGGCGCACACGGAGCCTGGGGCGCCGGCGGAGTAACGGAACGTCCACGCGGGCGGCGGCTCCGGGGTGGCCGACCGGTCGTGGCCGTGGGGCGACGCAGGCGCGCGGCTGTGCGGTGGCGGGGGCCCGTTCGCGGTGCGGGCGGTGGCTTCGAAGCGGTGGGCCAGTCGTGGCCGTGGGGCGGCGGAGGGCTCGTGGCGGGCCGGGCGAGCGTCGTGGCGGGCGGAAGCGCGCTGGGGCGGCGGCGCACTCGCGGTGGGCCCGGGGCGCGGTCGTTGCAGAGCCCAGTGAAGAGTCGGGGCCGGACCGGGCAACAGCCGTGGCCGGCCTCGGGCCCGGCCGTGGCGGGGCCTGGGGCACGCCGGGTAGGACCCGGGAACAGCCGTGGCGGGGCCCTGGGTACGTCGGCCGGACCGGGGAACAGCCGTGGCCGGGGCGCGCGTTGAACGCATGCGCAGAGGGAAGGAAAGTACCGTGTCCGATACCACGCCCCCGTCTCCGTCCGTCCCGGAGCCCTCCGGGCCCGGCCCGTCCGGCCACGCGAGCCCCGAGACGCACGTCATCGACTACCGGGCCGCCGAGCAGCTCCTCGCCGCCCGGGACCCGCGCGGCGCGGTCCGGCTGCTCGACTCCGTCATAGCCGCCCACCCCGAGAACACCGCGGCCCGGCTGCTGCGCGCCCGGGCCTTCTTCGCGACGGCCCAGCTGCGACCCGCGCAGCTGGAGTTCGAGCTGGTCCTGGAGCGGGAGCCGGACAACGCCTTCGCCCACTTCGCGCTGGCCCGCACCCACGAGCGGGCCGGCCGACCCGAGCAGGCCCGCCGCCACTTCCGGCTCGCCGCCGCCCTCGACCCACAGCCCGAGTACGTGGCGGCGGCCCGCTTCGAGGGCTGACACCCCGCCGGTCGAGGCCGGCGTCCCGGCCACGACCCCGGCGTCCTCGGGCGGTCGAAGGTCGGAAGCCTGCCGTTCAAGACCGGCGGCTCGGTGCCCGGCACCGGCGGCCGGAAGCCCGGCGGCCAAGGCCGACGACCGTCTCCGGCGGCCCATGTCAGGGGCTCGGGTTCGGGCGGTTGGTGCCCTGGCGTTCAAGGTGGGCGGTTCGGCTCTCGCTTCGGTGGGCGGATGTTCGGTGTCCGGGGGTGGCGGGCCGAGGCGGGGGGCGGTGGCCCGGGGGTCAGCGGCTGCGTGGGGGCTCGTATGGGGGGATGTCCGGGCCCGGCTGGTAGTGCGGGCCCTGGTGGATGTGCCGTACCACGACCGCCAGGTCCACGGCGGCCAGTACCGCCAGCGCCGCGCAGGCCGCGGCCCACCCGGGCCGGTCGGCCAGTGAGAAGGCGGCCGCCCCCGCGGCGGCCCAGATCAGGCCCCACACGCTGAGCCAGAACCGCAGCCGCAGCGGGCTGCGCGCGGTCAGGGGCTCGTTCCCGGTACGCATGGTCATCGCCTCGCCCTGACGGGGACCTCCCTTCCATCGTGCCACGCCCCGCCGGTCTTGCGTATGCACAGGTCAGCGCGGTTGTCAGTGGCCCCGCCTAGACTCGGCGGCAGTGGAACCGCCATGACCGGGCGGAGCCGAGCACCAGGGAGGGGGGACGCTGATGTCCATGCAGTCGCAAGCGCAGCCGCCGCAGCCGCTGCTGCGCCGGGCCGCCGTGTTCCTCCCCGCGGCCGTCCCCCGCGAGGGGCGGATGGCCTTCTGGTGCCCCGAAGGGGAACCGCTGCCCGAGGGCGTCGGCACCCCGCACCCGCTCCAGGTGGTGCGCCCGCACGGCTCCGGGGTCCGCACCCGCACCGTGCCCGCCGTGACCCTGCCCGTGGCCGAGGCCCTGCCCCTGCTCGCCCGGGCGGCCCGTAGCCCCGCCGCCCATCCCGCCACCCGCGCCTGGGGCACCGCCGCCGTGCAGGCCCTGGTCCTCGCCGCGCGGGGCCGCCTGCTGCCCGGCCTCACCCCCGACGGGGTCGACGCCTGGCGTGCCGGGCCGCTCGACGCCGACGACGTCGGGTACCTGCGCGCCGTCGCCGCCGCCCTCCCGTACGAGGGGTACGCCACCCCGCTCGCCGGGCGCCGCCCGCTGGCGCTGCCCGAGCCGCAGGCCCTGGTCCGGGCCTTCCTCGACGCCGTCGCCGACACCCTGCCCCGCACCCCCGCCGCGCCGTTCGCCGCCGGGCTGCCGTTCGCCGCCGCGGAACCGCAGCCGGTGCCAGGGATACGGGAGTGGGCCGAGCAGGTCGCGGCCGGCGCCGATGCCGGGGTGGGGATCTCCCTGCGGCTCGACCTGTCCGCCTTCCGGCTGTTCGAGGAGGCCGAGCCGGAGGACGTCCACCGCGCCGGGGCCGCCGTGGTCCAGGTGCACAGCCTCGCCGACCCGACCCTGGTGACGGACGCCGGGGCGCTGTGGGCCGGGGCCGCCGCGGCCGGGTTCGGCCCCCGGGCCCGGATCGACGCCGTGCTCGCGCTGCGCCGGGCCGGCCGGATCTGGCCGCCGCTGCTGCGCCTGCTCGACCAGCCCGTGCCCGACGCCCTCGCGCTGTCGGACCCGGAGCTCGAAGACCTGCTGGGCACCGCGGCGACGCGGCTGGAGCGGGCCGGCGTCCTGGTGCACTGGCCGCGCGAGCTCGCCCGTACGCTCACCGCGACCGCCGTCGTACGGCAGGCCGCGCCCGGCTCCGCCACCGACGGCACCGCCTTCTTCGACGCCGCCGGGCTGTTCGCCTTCTCCTGGGAGCTCGCGCTGGGCGGCGACCGGCTCACCCCGTCGGAGATGGACGCGCTCGCGCAGGCCCACCGCCCGGTGGTGCGGCTGCGCGACCAGTGGGTGCGGGTCGATCCGGAGCTCGTCCGCAAGGCCCGCAAGCGGGAGCTCGGGCTGCTGGACCCGGTCGACGCGCTGGCCACCGTCCTGACGGGGACCGCCGAGGTCGACGGGGAGGCGGTCGAGGCCGTTCCGGTGGGGGCGCTGGCGTCCCTGCGGGACCGGTTGACGGGCGAGCTGTCCCCGGTGGCGGCTCCGGCGGGGTTGAGGGCGACGTTGCGGGACTACCAGCTGCGGGGGCTGGCGTGGCTGGACCTGATGACCTCGCTGGGGCTGGGCGGAACCCTGGCCGATGACATGGGGCTGGGCAAGACGGTCACGCTGATCGCGCTGCACCTGCACCGGGCCCGCCCCGAACCGACGCTGGTGGTGTGTCCGGCGTCGCTGCTGGGGAACTGGCAGCGGGAGATCGAGAAGTTCGCGCCCGGCACCCCGGTGCGCCGATTCCACGGCGGGGACCGCAGCCTGGACTCCCTCGGGGGCGGCTTCGTCCTCACCACGTACGGGACCATGCGCGCCTCGGCCGCCCGGCTCGCCGCCCAGAGCTGGGGACTGGTCGTCGCCGACGAGGCCCAGCACGTCAAGAACCCGCATTCGGCGACCGCCAAGGCGCTGCGCACGATACCGGCCCCGGCGCGGGTGGCGCTGACCGGCACCCCGGTCGAGAACAACCTCTCCGAGCTGTGGGCGCTGCTCGACTGGACCACGCCCGGGCTGCTGGGTCCGCTCACCGCCTTCCGGGCCCGCCATGCCCGCCCGGTGGAACACCAGCAGGAGGAGGACGGGGGCAACGAGGCGGCCGTCGCCCGGCTGGCGGCGCTGGTGCGGCCGTTCCTGTTGCGCCGCAAGAAGTCCGACCCCGGTATCGCGCCCGAGCTGCCGCCGAAGACCGAGACCGACCATCCGGTGTCCCTGACCCGGGAACAGGTCTCGCTCTACCAGGCGGCGGTGCAGGAGGCGATGGCCGTGATCGAGGGGAGCGAGGGCATCGGGCGCCGCGGCATGATCATGAAGCTGCTGGCCTCGCTCAAGCAGATCTGCAACCACCCGGCCCAGTACCTACGGGAGCCGGAGCCGCGTATTCCGCACCGCTCGGGCAAACTCGCCCTGCTCGACGAGCTGTTGGACACGATCCTGGCCGAGGGCGGTTCGGTCCTCGTCTTCACCCAGTACGTGACGATGGCCCGGATCCTCGAACGCCACCTCGCGGCCCGCGGCGTCCCCACCCAGCTGCTGCACGGCGGCACCCCCGTGCCCCGCCGCCAGGAACTCGTGGACCGCTTCCAGTCCGGCGACGTCCCCGTCTTCCTGCTCTCCCTCAAAGCCGCCGGCACCGGCCTCAACCTCACCCGCGCCGGACACGTCATCCACTACGACCGCTGGTGGAACCCCGCCGTCGAGGAACAGGCCACCGACCGCGCCTACCGCATCGGCCAGACCCAGCCCGTCCAGGTCCACCGCATCATCGCCGAAGGCACGGTCGAGGACCGCATCGCCGAACTCCTCGCCGCCAAACGCGCCCTCGCCGACGCCGTCCTGGGCTCCGGCGAGTCGGCGCTGACCGAGCTCACCGACCGCGAGCTGGCCGACCTCGTCTCGCTGCGGAGGCCCGCATGATCACCGCGCGGGACGACCGCCGCCGCACCTTCGAGACCGTGCCCGCCGGGGTGGAGGCCGTGACCTGGTGGGGCCGGGCCTGGGTGCGCGCCCTGGAGGAGCGTGCGCCGGACGCGGCCCGGCTCACCCGCGGGCGGACGTACGCCGCCGAGGGCCACGTCGACGCGGTCACCGTCACCCCCGGCCGGATCGTGGCCTACGTCCGGGGCAGCAGGCCCCGCCCGTACCGCACCGAACTGGCGCTGGGCGCCTTCACCGACACCGAGTGGGCCGAGGTCCTGGAGGCGGTGGCGGCCGACCCCGCCGCCCTGGCGGCCCTGCTGGAGCGGGAGGTCCCGCAGTCCCTCGCCGAGCGGATCCTGCCCGGCGCGGGCGAGCTCGGGGCGCGCTGCTCCTGCCCGGACCCGGCGCGGCCGCCCTGCAAGCACGCCGCGGCCCTCTGCTACCGGGCGGCCCGCCTCCTCGACGCCGACCCCTTCGTCCTGCTGCTCCTGCGCGGCCGGGGCGAGCGCGAGCTCCTGGACGACCTGGCCCGGCGCAACGCCGCCCACGCCGCGCGTGAACGGCCCGACGCCGTACCGGACTTCCCCGGGGTCCCGGCGCGCGCGGCGGCGGCCCGGACCGTGCTGCCCCCGCTGCCGGCTCCGCTCGCCGCGCCCGCCGTGGCGGGGCCGCCGCCGGCGTACCCGTCCGACCCGGCGGCCCCGGACCCGCTGGCCCTGGAGCAGCTCGCCACCGACGCCGCCGCCCGCGCCCTGGCCCTGCTCACCACGGGCGAGGACCCGACCGGGGGGCTCACCCTCTGGCAGGACGCCGTCCGGCTGGCCTCGGCACACCCCACGGCCGGCCTCACCGGAGCCGCCCGCGCCCTCTACCGCGACCTGGCCCGCGCCACCGGGCGGACCACGACGGACCTGGCCCGGGCCGCCGCGGCCTGGCGGCAGGGAGGCCTGCCCGCGCTCACCGTCCTCGACGAGCCGTGGGACCCGCCGGCCGGCCCCTTCGACCGGGCCCGTCCCGTCCTGCTCGCCGCCGGTCTGGGCTCCTTCCGCCCCGCACGCAACCGCCTCACGGACCGCACCCGCCAGCTCCGGCTGGGCCGCGAGGGCCTCTGGTACGCCTACGAGTGCCGCCCGGGGACGGACGACTGGTGGCCCACCGGCCGCCCGTCCCCGGACCCGGTCACCGCCCTGCGGGGCTGAGCCCGGACGCCCAGGAGGAGAGGGCGGTGAAGTCGCGGTCGCGCAGGCCGTGACGGGGGTGGACGCGCAGCAGGAGGGCCGGGGCCGGGTGGTGGGCGCTGACCCAGGCACGGTCCTGCGGGGTGATCATGTCGTCGACCCAGGCGAAGGGCCGGCCGGCCGCCCAGTCGCTCAGGTGCCGGGTCTTCCAGGAGAGGCCGTCCGGGTCCCGGGCGAACAGCTGCGGCCAGTCGACGACGGGGAGATCGGCGGGCAGCCCGATGCGCGGGGCGATCAGGGTGTTGGCCTGGTGCGTCCAGGCGGTGGCCCAGGCGATCTCGAAGGGCAGGGCCAGCAGCCGGGCCCCGTGTGCGGGGTGGAGGCGTACCCGCACACCCCGTCGGGCACGGCGGGATTCCGGGTCGCGGTAGGAGAGCCAGACGTCCGGGCGCATGCGGTGGCTGGTGTAGCCGCGCAGGCCCGCGGAGAGGGACCGGAAGGGGTTGAGCGGGCCGTCCACGTCCAGCAGGAGCAGCGGTCGTTCAGTCATGAAGTAGGCACTACCCAGTACACGATGGAGTGAAATGCCTACCGGCTCTATAACCCGAATGGGTTTACCGCGTTGTCTCCGGTGCGGGCTCGACGCCCCTGAAACCCTCCGGAAGGCAGGAAAACTGATGCGTCACAGTCGTCGGAATGGCGTGATCGCGGCGATCGTCGCGGGTGGCGGACTGGCGGTGGCGGGGGTGGGCGGCCTCGCCCACGCCGACGCGGACGCGGGCGGGTCCGCCGAGCGTTCGCCGGGGCTGCTCTCGGGGAACCTGGTGCAGCTGCCGGTGCACGTCCCGGTGAACGTGTGCGGGAACACCGTGAGCGTGGCGGGGGTGCTCAACCCCGCCGCGGGCAACCGCTGTGCCAACACGGCCCCCGACGGCGGGAATCCCGGCCCGAGGCCCTCCCATCCGGCGCAACCCGGATCCTCGGGCCACGGGGGAGGGGCCGGTGCCGAAGGGGGCGGAAAGGATTCTCCCGGCGTGCTGTCCGGCAACGGCATCCAGCTCCCCGTCGACCTGCCGCTGAACGTCAGCGGGAACTCGGTGAGCGTCGTCGGCGCCGGCAACGCCTCCCACGGCAACACCTCCGTGAACGGCGAGACCCCCACCGGCGGCAAGCCTCCCCAGCCGCTGCCGCCCGTCACCGAACGCCCCGTCACCGAACGTCCCGTCACCCCGCCGGCCCCGTCCCTGCCGCCCGGCAGCCCCGCCGCCCTCGCCCACACCGGCTCCGACGGGCTCGGCTACCTGCTGCCCGGCAGCGGCGCCCTGCTCCTCGGCGGGGCCCTCCTCTACCGCCGCTTCCGCGTCAGCTGACGGGACCCGCACGCCAGCCGTCGAGGATGGCGTCGATCCGCGCCGCGAGCCGGGCCCGGGCCTCGAACCGGTGCACCCCCGACATCAGCAGCGCGTCGTACTCGGTGTCCGTGTGACGCACCGCAGCCCGGACCGCCACCGACACCGCCTGTTCGTCCAGGGCCCGGCCGGCCGCGGTGCGGCCGACCCGGCCACTGCCGCGCAACGAGGCGTGGGCGGCTATCGCCTGCGCCCGCTCGGGCGGGATGCCGGGGAACAGCCGGCGGATCTCGGCGGCGAAGGCCGCCGTGAACCGTACGTCCTCGGCCGCGCGGCGCAGCCGGTCGCGCTCCCGGCGGCGGGCCCGGGCGTCGGCGTCCGCGAGACAGGCCCGCTCGGCACGGGCCAGGGCCGCGTCCTCGACCAGCAGTCCCTGACGCTCGTAGCGGCGGCGCCGCCGGTGCAGGCGCACCACCACGGCCGAGAGCGAACTGGCCTCCCGCGCCCGGCGGGTGAGCGCCGCGTTGCCGCGCGGCAGGTACACGAGGTGCCCGAGGTCCGCGCAGTCCAGACAGCGCGGCACACCGGACTCCCGGACGAGATGCCGCAGGGGGCCCTGCCGGCACTCGGCGCAGTGGATCGGCTTCTGTGACTCGAAGACGACGAGACTCATGCCGTTGTGATACCGCCGGCCGGCGCCCATATCACCTTGCGGAGATGGGTTGTTGGTTATTCGGAAAATCTGGCCGGACCTCATGACCTCCCTCTAGCGTGAGTTGATAGAGGGCCCACGGCGAGCCCGTGGAGGAGCGGACATGGGCGGACGGCAGACGGTCACGGCACGGTGCCCGAGAACGAGGGTCCCCGCGGACCTCACGGGCCGGGAGGTCGTCATCGCTCCCGGGGGCTGTACGGGCTGGCACTACCACCTCGTGCCGCTGATGGCGGTGGTCACCTCCGGGACTCTGACCCGGATCCTGAGCGACGGCACCATCGAGGTCCACCCCGCCGGCGCCACCTTCGTCGAACCCGACGGCCACGACCACGTCCACCTCGGCCGCAACCTCGGCACCGAGCCCGTCGTCCTCCACATCACCTGCGAGCTCGCGGACGACGACCCCTGGGCCGTCCCCGCCCCCGCCCCGCTCGGCACCACCCTCTGCGGCTGCCCGGAACACACCCCCTGACCCCCGCCCCCCCGCGGCCGCGCCGCGCACGGCCGGTGAGCGGCGCCGTGGAGACCCCCGTCCACCACGGCACCACCCCCCGCCCGGGCCGCCCCGGCCGCCCCCGGCGGGCCGTCAGACCAGCCGGCGTATCTCCCCGCGCACCCGGTAGAAGCCCCCGGTCGCCGCGTGCAGCCCGTCCACCACGTACCGGGCCCCGGCCTCCCGGATCCCGCGCGGGAACTGCACGTTCCAGCTGGGCTCGAAGCCCTGCGACACCACCTGCACCCGCATCCGGCCGCCCACCTGGACGCACTCGACCACCACCCCGCCCGCCGGCACGGAAGCCACCGAGACCGTCGCCACCGCCGCGGGCGAGGCCGCCGGGGTGAAGACCGGCAGCGCCGCCGCCGACTTCACGTCCACGGCCGTCGGCACGGAACCCTGCTGGGCCGCGGCGATCGCCGCCTCGCTCGCGTCCACGCACACCAGCGAGCCGTCCGTCGTGACCAGGTAGAGCCGCTCGTCCAGGTACTGCATCGACAGCGCGGACCCGCCGCCGGTACCCAGCTTCCACAGCCGCCGCCCGTCGGCGTCGAAGCAGTAGACGGAGGACGAGGAGTCACCGGCGAACACGTGGCGACCGTCCGGCGAGGTCGCGCACGAGTACACCGCCGTGTCGCACGGGTACGAGGCCTCGACCGCACCCGTCGCCTTCGACAGGCGCTGCACCGTGTTGCGCACCGTCCCCGCGTACACCGCGTCCTGCTCCTGCCAGCCGAACAGCACCCCGCCGGGTGTCCTCGTGTGCCACAACTGGCCCGTGCCGTCGGCCGCGTAGGCCGTCACGCCGCCGCTGTGACCGTGGTACACCGCCCGCTCGTCCGCCCGGACCATCCAGGCGCCGCTGCCGTTGGAACGGCGCGACCACTGGTGCTCGTCCTCGTGGTCGATGACCGTCAGGCCGCCGTTCGCGTCCGAGACGTTGAGCACGCCCTCGTGGATGTCGAGCCAGTAGATGTCCACGTCGGCCGCTATCCCGTACGCCCCGAAGGGCACCTTCGACGACAGGTCGTACACCGTGCCGTCGTCACAGCCCGCGTAGATCCAGAAGTCGTCCGCGACCAGGCACTTCACCCCGTCCGGCAGGGAGTACCGGGCGAGGACCTCGCCGCCGTGGCTCACGGTGTAGACGTCCCCCGCCTGGTTGCCGACCCAGCAGCGGTCCTCGTCCACATGGATGCCGAAGGCCGCGGAGCCGGTGCGGAAACGCCACAGCACCGGCGCCACCGCGCGCGCCGTGGACGGCGCCGACGCCACCTGCCGGCGGGTCACCGGACGCGCGGCCCGCGCCCCCCGGACCGCCGGGGCGTACCCCTTGCGGACCTTCTCGCCGATCTTCTTGGCCGCCGCCGCCCGGGCCTTCTCCGCGGTCGGGAACGACGAACTCTGCAGCTGGCCGGCCGCGCCGATGCGGCCGTACCGCACCGAGACGAGGACGCCGTCCACGGTCACCTCGTAGAACTTGTGCGCCGCGCCGTCCTCCTGCGACAGCTCCAGGTACGTCGTCTCCCGCGCCATGACAGACCCCTCCCCAAGAGTCGGGCCGCCGGCTCCTGTCCACCGGTGATCCCTCGTGAAAAACGCTAAGGGCGACCACTGACAATGGGCTCGTGAAGTTGGAAGCGATCACCTGGCAGCGGATGGCCGAGCGGCTCGCCGGCCACCTCGACGCGCCCGGAGAGGGCGGCGCCCCGACATGGCGGCGCGTGGGCATCGACGGGGCGCCGGCGGCCGGCACCGGGGTCCTGGCGGGGGAACTGGCCGAGGCGCTGCGGGTGCGGGGGCGCTCGGTGCTGGTGGTGGCGGCCGGGGGGTTCCTGCGGCCGGCGTCGCTGCGGTTCGAGTTCGGGCGGGAGGACGTGGACGCGTACCTCGGAGGCTGGTACGACACGGGGGCGCTGTGGCGGGAGGTGTTCGCGCCGACGGATCCGGGCGGCAGCGGGCGGGTCCTGCCGGACCTGTGGGACCCGGTGACCGACCGGGCCACCCGCAGCCCGTACACGGAGCTCCCGCCGGGCGGGGTCCTGATCGTGCACGGGCCGCTGCTGCTGGGGCACTGGTTCCCCTTCGACCTGAGCGTCCACGTCAGCCTGTCCGCGGGGGCGTTGGGGCGGCGCACGGACCCCGCCGAGCGGTGGACCCTGCCGGCGTACGCCCGTTACGCGCGGGAGGTCGGGCCGGAGTCGGCGGCGGACGTCCTGGTCCGCGCGGACGACCCCCGCCACCCGGCATGGACCGGGCTCCGGCAGCCGTAGCGCCCCGGCGGCCAGGGTGCCGCTGCGCGGAGCCGTCTCCCCGCCCCGCCCTTCACCCGTCCTCTGGGGCTCCGCCTGGACCCCGCGCCTCAAACGCCGGCGGGGCTGGATAGTGCCGCTGCGCGGCAATTCCAGCCCGCACGGCGTTTGAGCG
>NZ_JBEZWL010000160.1:0-16317 GCF_040648015.1 Streptomyces sp. NPDC029216
GTGGGGGGGGCGGGGGGGCGCCGGGGCCGTTCTCGTTCTGTTGGGGCGGCGCCCCCCCCCCCGCGGCCGCCCCCCCCCCCGCGGGGGGCCCCCACACCGCCACCATCAGTGAGACCCGGCGTTCGCGGCGAGCTTGTCGGTCGCCGTGGCGGCGCTGGACCCGCTGCTGCCGGGTCGCGAGTGTCGGAAGCGATGGCCTGTACGGGCCCCGAACAGGTACTGAGCGCCGGCGACGTCGGTCCTCGCGCCCACCCAGAAATGTACGGGCGGCGTCACCCTCCGGGACCCACCGGTTCGAGGCGTACGAAGCACCGGCCCGCCAGGGGCGCCAGACGTGCCACGAGGTGCTCCTCGACCAGACCGGCGGACGCCGCGCCGGAGGCCCCGGCCCCCGTTGTCGGACCCGTGTACGAGCATGGTCGTATGTCCGCGCTCCCCGATCTGCACCCGACCCGCCTGTTCCCCGGCGACCCCGGCCCCTTGGCCCACCGCCCTGAGCTCCTCCAGGAGCCCCGGTTCTGGCGGCAGCACCTGAGCGCCTGCCTGCGGGAGGCGATACCCAGCTCCTGGCTGGGAACCCACGACCCCCTCGCCGACCGCACGTTCGCGCGCCGGCTGTGGGCCGGAAACGACCAGCCGGTGTTCACGGTCCCGCTCACGGACGGGCTCCGTCTGCACGTCGTCTACCGGAACGCCGCCGAAGACCCCGGGGTCGACTACGCGGTCCACCACCCCGACTGGGCGGAGGCCGAAGTCCTCGCCCGGGACGCCGGGCACTGGCGGGGACCGGGCCTGTCCTGGGAGGAACTCGCCGGCGCGGCCGACAACGGCCTGCCCGGCGGCACCACGACCGACCCCGACACCCGGCTGCTCCTGCTGCTGCCCGCCCTCGGGGACACCATCCCGCCGTCCGCCGCGGGGAAGCGCCTCGCGGCCTGCCTGCGCGACCGCCTGGCCGTCGCGGAGCCGGGCAGGCTCGCCGCGGCCGTGCTGCGCCGCCAGGGCATGGCCGACCCGTCCCGGTGGAGTACCGACGACCACGGCGTACGCACCGACGACGGGACGTACTCCTTCCGCAACCCGGCCAACCGCGACGCGCTGCCCGACTGCCGTATGGCGCAGATATCAGCGGCCCTCACGCCCCGCCCGGATCCCCACCACCGGCACGCCGCCCGTCAGCCTGACGACCGGCCCGGTGGCTGCCGGCCTGACGGTTGCCAGGCCACACCCCGCTCCACCGCCGACTGCCCCCGCCGGGCCGCGTACACCGCATGGCTCGCCGACCTGTCGGCCAACCCGGCGCCGCCGTTCTGACCCGTCCGCAGGGCCCCGCACCCAGGCCAACCGTGAGCATGCTCAGGGAGGTCAAGCAAGCCTGGCGGCGGGTGGGCGCACGGGCTGACGGCCTTCCGCGTCCGCGTCCGCGGACATCGGCCGAGCGCCGCCGCCGGGGGGCTCAGCCGAGGAATCCGAAGGGGTTCAAGAAGCAGGCCAGGTCACTGACGTGGACCAGGCCGAGTCCCTCGGGATCGATCCCGGAGCCGGACAGGACCACTTCCGTCGTCCCGACCCGTCCCCGCGCCACCCAGCAGCGGTTTCCGCCGTCGCGCCAGAGCTCGAACACCACGGGCTTCCCGTCCGCGGTCATGGTGACGGGTTCGGGGGCGGGCAGGCTGCTGCGGGGGTCCTCGTCGGTGCGGAAGTAGTCCTCGAAACTCCGCTGCAGGGTCTCCTCCACCTCCGCGTTGCCGGGGGAGGCGGAGGAGACCGTGACGTGTTCGACCTGGGGGTCGAAGTGCGGAGAGCCGTACCACAGGTGCACATGGGCGTCGCCGCTGCCCCGATTGTGGCCGTGCCCCGTGACCTGCCGTGACTGCGGCCAGTCGGCGTCGATACCGAAGGCGGTGAAGCCTTCGGGCGCGCCGGGTATGGAGTGCTGGTTCACGGGATCTCCCTGGTTCTTCAGCGGCCTTCCGCCAGGAAGGCGGTGACGGTGGCGGCGAACCGTTCCGGGCGTCGTGGTGCACGACGTGACCGTCGGTCAGCTCCACCGGGCGGGCGCGGCCGTTGTGGAGGACGATCATGGTCCGGGCATGATCGGCCGTCAACTCCCGACTGTCCGTTGCGCGAACCACCAGGAACCGCGCCGATGTCCTCCACGATCAGCCGTTCGATCCTGTCGGTGTGCCGGGAGGCGAACCGGCAGGTTTCACCCCGCCCGGTGCGTGCCCCTTCACCGGCACCGGGCCGAGGCCCAGATGCCGGTGAAGGGCGAGGAGCGGCTTCCCCGGGCCGCCGGAGTCCGTCGCCGCCCACCGTGAAGTACTCGCGCATGACGTCGATCCTAGGGTCTGTCGTCAAAGTCCCGTCTGCCCCGCGACGCTCCCCCAGCTACCGCTGGGAGGTGCCCCCAGGCACGCACTCTCGCCGCACCGGGGGCAAGACCGAGTACGCCCAGTACGAGGTCTTGCGCCCGGCGCACCGAGAGCACGCACCAGACGCCGCGGGGCCGCCCTCCGGGCACGACGGGACTTTGACGACAGACCCTAGGAGCCGGCGCTGACAGTCCACGGCGAATGGGCCGGTGGCGGTGGGCGGTCAGCCGCCAGACCGGTCCGGGGGCGGCCCCGGAGCCCCTCAGGTGCGGCCGGTCGCGGTCGGCGACCGCGGCGAGGGGGCCGGCGGCGCGGAGCACCACGTCGAGGACGCGGTCCGGTTCGGCGGCGTAACAGTGGGCGAACCAGGTCATGTTGGCCTCGACCACCGCCCAGCCGCCGTCGGAGAGCAGGCCGATGTCCAGGCACACCGCGCTGGGCAGGCCGGCGGCCGTGGCCTCCAGGACGGTGCGGCCGAAGGCGCGGCTTTCCGCGTCCAGCGGCGCCGGGTCGAGGCGTCCGTGGACGGCGTAGCGGCTGCCGGCGACGGCCTCGCCGTCGAGGACGAACAGCCGGTACTCGGCGGCGAACTCCACCACCCCGCTGACGAGAACCGGCGTGGCGCCGTCGAGCCCGCCGGGCAGGCCGGTCCCGTCCTGGTGGACGGCGGCGGGCAGCAGGTCCAGCTTGGCCGAGGGCGGTTTGACGAAGACCCGCTCCCGCAGCGTCCGGGCCTCGGCGAGGGTGGTGAGCCGTACGGAGCGCCGCAGGAGGGGGCGCGGTACGCGCGTCAGCCAGTCGTCGGCCGGTTCGAGCAGCCCGAGGTCCAGCGGGCCGGCCACGCGGGCGGCCGCACGGGGGCCTCCGTACCAGTGCACCTGGCGCCCCTCGGCGTGTGCCGCGCGCTCGGCCACGTCGTAGCCGCGCCAGGCCGCTGCGCGGGCGAGGAGTTCGGCGGTAGAGGTACGGGGCGCGGGCAGGAGGAGCACGGGCGGGATACGGGCTTCCATTCCGGCGAGCCTACGGGGCCGCCGGCGGTACCCCGCACGGGATCAGGCCGTGGGGGCGGGGCGAGCGGCATCGCCGTCCGAGGCGCCGGCTCGCGCCGCGGTCATGCCGACGGACGATGCGTACGTACGCGTCGGGGCGCATCAGGGCCTTGCAGAGGCGGCGGAGACGAGCCCAGAGACCTCCTCAACCCCGCTCCTCAGCCCCGCAACGGGCATGAACAGAATGAGCCTCATGAATGACGGATCGGACTGGCCGACGGACAAACTGACCGCGCTGCGACTCGGCAGAAGGCTGGTCGCGGAAGTCCCGGCATCGCGGCCGGACCGCCGCGCATTCGTGGACATCCGCCCCGCACAGAGCGCGCCCGATGCCCAGGCTCAGGCCGAGGGATGGGTCCGCAGCGACGTTGAACGTAGCTTCCGGCTTGATCACTGGGAGTACGACCGTGAACGCATGGATGGTTTCGACTACGACATCGGCTCAGGCCTCATCGGGTCCGCCGACGTCGCGGACGAGTCTGAGCTGAACACCGTGCTCACGGCATGGGGCATCCAGCCCGGCCTCTTCGTCTATCCCTGGGAAAGCGACGATCCCAGGTAGGCTTCCGAACGGTAGTTTGCCGCCCGACTCGGTCCTCGATGGCGAGCTCACCCGATCAGCGCCAGACGGTGTTCCAATCCTGGTTCGCGGGCCCGGTGTCCATGTCCACGTTGGACAGGAGGCCGACCAGGAAGAGGACCACCACGATCAGCACGAGCACCGCCACCCAGAAATGGTCCTCGGGCCCTGGACGATAGGGGACCTGTGGGGGATCCGGCCGATCACCGTCCCCCTCATCACTCCGACCCTCGACGTCGCCATCCTCGTCGGCCACCGCACACCCCCTCCAACCAGACCCATGGCACCGCGCCGCTCCGCCGGCGTCAACCCCTCCCCGGCAGCTCGACGGGCGGTGTCCAGGAGGCGAGGGTCCAGGTCTGGCCGGGCCGCCCTTGCTCTTGCCGGCGAGGAAGCCGCTCTGGTCGGTCCAGTAGGTCTGCTCGGCCGGCACGGTCTTGCTCTCCGCGCCGTAGATGTGGGTGCCGTCGTACGCCCACCAGTAGGTGCTGTTCGTGGTGCGGCTGGCACCGCCATGGTGCCGATCCACCAAGCGGTCGCAGGACTGCCGTCTGGCCGGCGGGGTCCGGCCGACCCTGGAAGAAGGAGGGGCAACTGTGAGGGAGGCCGTGTGACGCAACGGGACGCGGACCGCGTCTGGCCTCCGGCAGACGCTTCGGCGGCGAGGGGACAGGTCACTCCAACGGCAGCATCAGAGATGCCCGTGGTCCGACCGCGGGCGAGAGTGGAGAGGCTGCCCGGTGGTCAGGAAATGGGGTATCGCCGTGTCATCGAAGAGCGAACACATACGGGCCCGCCACGGGTACACCCACGTCCACGTCACAGTGACGCAGGAGCCCTCGGTCATGCGGCCCGCCGGCCGGGACGCCGGCGACGGGGAGGTCTCCTTCGACTTCAGCATCCCGCACGGCCCGGACACCGTGCCGGTGCTCGCGCCGCAAGGCGACGTGGTCCCCTCCCGTCTCCTCGACGAACTGCTCGGCTGCGCCGCCGACACCCCCAGCGAGACCATCGATCGCCTGCTGGCCAGTCACGACGTGCATGCGGCGAGGCTCGGCCGGGCCCTGCGGGCCGTCCAGCGCGCCTGTGGAATCGAATCCAGCGCCCCCACGCCCACGGCCCCTTCCCGTCCCGCCTCGTGCGACGGCGCCGTGATCGACCCGGTGACCCACGACCCTGCCTGGTGACATCCCCTCCCAGCTCCTCCGACTCGGGGCCGTAGGAAGGATCAGTCATGGGAAGTACGGCCACGGCACGCCCACACGCCGGCCGGTACCCGCTCGGCCCCACCTCGGGTGAAAGAGTGCTGGTCACCGATCTCGACGGCACCCTTCTGGCGGGCGATGAGGACAGCCGCCGCCGACTTGCGCACGCCCTCGACCGGCATCCGCACATCACCGTGGTCTACGCGACCGGACGCAGCCTTGCCTCGGTGCAGGCCCTACTGGCCGAGGAAGCCCTGGCCCCCTGGCCGCGCTGGATCATCGCGGACGTCGGGGCGAGCATCATCGACACAGCCGACATGAGCCATTGCGAGGTGCACGAGAGGGCACTGCGCAGCGGCTGGCCGGGACGCCGGCGCGTCCGGGCAGCGCTGGACCGGTTCCCGCAACTCGTTGACCAGCACGGTGTGACACAGCAGGGACGGTGCTCCTACTACCTGTCCCCGGAGGACCTGTCGGAGGAGATCAAGGCGGCCGTTCAGGCCATGGGATGCACCTGGACCTACTCCGCGGACCGGTACTTCGACGTCCTTCCCCCGCGGGCGGGCAAGGGCCCGGCCCTGCGGGAACTCATGCACCGCCTCGACTGGCAGAGCACACACGTACTCGTGGCCGGAGACTCACTCAACGACCTCTCACTCTTCCGTCTCGGCACGCACGGCGTCGTCGTCGGCAACGCAGAACCCGCACTGGTCGCGCACGTGGCCTCCGACCGGCTGGTCCACCATCCACCGCTCGACGGAGCCGCCGCCGTACTGCACACACTGGAACGGCTCGGCTGGGTGCAGCGCCCCAGACGGGTGGTCATCGGCTACCACCGCCCGCCGTGGCAGCACCACCAGGGACGCTGGCAGCAGCCGGCAAGCCCCAACGGAATCCTCCCGACCCTGATGTCCGCCCTGGGGGCCGACACCGAGGGAAGGCTGGACGCCGTATGGGCCGCTGCCACGACCGAGGACGCTTCCACCGTGGCCACCATCCCCACCAGCCTGCCCCTGGCCCTCCTTCCCCTACCGACCGCCCAATGGGCCGGCTACTTCCACCGCGCCTGCAAAGAGACGCTCTGGCCCGCCCTGACCGCCCAACCGCACCTCATCCGCCACGATGCGGCCCACTGGGCGGACTACGAAGCCGTCAACGCCGCGTTTGCACAGCACGTCAGCGCCCACGCCGAACACGGCGCAACGGTGTGGCTGCACGACTACAACCTCTGGCTCGTCCCCGCCCTGCTCAAAAACCAGCGACCCGATCTGGCCGTAGGGCTGTTCCACCACACCCCCTTCCCCGACCCGCAAACGTTCCAGACCCTTCCCGCAGCGGAGCAACTGCGCGCCTCCCTCGCACAACTGGACTGGGCCGGCTTCCACACCGCCGCGTTCGCCAGAAACTTCCGCACCCTGCTGGCCGACGCCCCCCGCATACCCCGCATCGGTGTCCACCCCTTGGGCATCGACCGGCACGCCGTCGCCACCCTCGCCCGCTCCCGCCCCGCCGCACCCCAGCCGGAGACCGCGCTCATCCTGTCCGTGGAACGCCTCGACTACGCCAAAGCCCCCGTACACAAGATCCACGCCCTGGCCCGGCTCCTGGACCAGCAACCCGACCTCCGCGGACGCCTGCGCTACCGGCTCGTGTGCCCGCCGCCCGAGCCGGGCATCCGCGCCTACGACAACACCCGCACCGAACTCGAGCGAGCCATCACCGACCTCAACGGACGCCTACGCACACGAGGATGGGAGCCGGTCGAGTACATCCCCCGCACCCTCCCCTTCGAAGAGGTCTGCGACCACTACCTCGCAGCCGACGTCTTCTGGGTGACCTCCCTGGCCGACGGCATGAACCTCACCGCCCAGGAGTACCTCACCGCCCAGACGGCAACCGGACGGACAGGCGTGCTGATCCTCTCGCGCCACGCCGGCGCCGCCGACTACCTCAAGGACCAGGCCCTCCTCACCGACCCGCACTCCCCACACGACCTCGTCGAGAAACTGCGCCTCGCCCTCGCGATGCCAGCCGAACAACGCAGGGCGCACAGCGCCCGTCTCGCCGGCCTCCTGACCGCCACGCCGCCTCCGGCCGAGTGGGCCCGCACCATCATCGACGCCATCGGCGACGCGGCCGAGGACCCCGCTCGACCGGCCCTTACTTGACGGTCGGTGAACAGTGGGGCCGCGAGCCTGCCGATCCCCCCGACCGGTCCAGACCGCGTCGGCGGGCCATCTCCGGACGGCCGTTCGTCCTGGCCAGGCTCACCGTACGGCGCTCCACCGGCATCGAGGACTTCGAGCGGCCGGCCCTGGGCCCGGGCCCTCATTCGGTGGCCGCGGCCAAGGGTTCTTCGCTGACCCGCCGGAAGTGGGTCATTTGCCGGATCAGGTAGTCGACGACGTCGTCGAGGCGGTGGCGGTGGCGGTAGGCCGCCCGTTGCCGGTCCGCCCCGTTTCCCTGTCCGGCCAGGCGTTGCCGGGCCGCCCGGACGCAGACGAGGTCATCAGGGGCAAGAGCGGGCAGGACGCAGTTCCACAGCCGGTCGATGTGCAGGGGCGCGGGCTGGAGCTTGCCGGTGTGCAGGTCGAGGCTCTGGCCCCGGACTCCGTCGCGGGCGGCGCGCCAGTACGCCGCCCGCAGCATCTCCGGCTCCGTCCGCGGGCCGGCCTGCCCGTCCCGCACGGCGTTGAGGGCGGTGGTGGCCAGGCCTTTGACGGCGGCGGCGAGGAGCAGGGTGTCGTCGATGGTGGGGGCTGCGTCGGTGACGCGGACTTCGAGGGTGGGCACGTGGTGGGAGGGGCGGATGTCCCAGTACAGGCCCCCGCGGTCCAGGAGCGTGTGGCTGGCGATGAGACGGCCGACGAGGTCTTCGAAGTGGGCGACGGACTCGAAGTAGGGAGGGGGACCGGCGACGGGCCACCTACCCCAGGTCAGGGTCCGCCAGCTGTTGTAGCCGGTGTCCTGGCCGTCCCAGTACGGCGAGTTCCCGCTCAGCGCGATGAGCGTCGGGAGCCAGGGCCGCAGGTGGTTGCTGACGGCGAGCGCGGTGGCCAGGTCGGGGATCTCGACGTGGATGTGGCAGGCGCACACGGTCTGCTCGTGGTCCAGGGCGCGGAAGGTGGCCAGGCTCTGGGCGTAACGTTTCCCGGCGGTCAGCGGTGGGGGAGTGTGCTGGCCCATGAGCGGAGTCCCGCTGGAGATGACACGTAGCCCCAGGCGTTCCGCGGCGTGTGCGACGGCGCGGCGGGTGTGGCGCAGGTCCTCGCGCAGGTCGTCCAGACTGGTGTGGGGTTGGGTGCGGACCTCGACCTGGTAGCCGGTCAGTTCAGTGCTGACGCGGTCATCGAGTGCGGCCGCAGCTTCGGCAACGACCTTGTCCGCGCGGGGGCTTAACTGCCGCGACGTTGGGTCCACCAGGAGGTACTCCTCCTCCACACCCACCCTGACCCCGGGCAGACGGCCGTCGACACGCAAGGAGGGTGCACTGCCCGCCGGTAAGGCCCGGACGGAGGCGGATTGCCGCTTCTCGCTCTTCATGGCAACGATTGTTTCACCTACGGTGACAGTGGCGGGGGTGTACCGGCTTGAAGGAGCCCACATGCGCGGCAACGGACCCACGCGCTCGCCATCGGCGGCGGTCCGGCCGGCTCCACGGCCGCGGGTACGCAGGGCGCGTTCGTAGCAGGTTGGGCAGATTGGGTTGGGCAGATTGGACGTCTGACAACTCGGCGGACTCGAGGCTCGACAGCTGCAGCGTGCGCAGTCGCGGATCATCCACCGCTCGTACTTCTCCGGCGTCACCATTGGCGGGGTCTGCGCGAGGGCGGCGAAAGTCTGCTGCTGCCACGCCTTGTGGACAGGGCTCGCGGCTGACCGCTTGCCCTGGTTCAGCCGATGGCAGCGGGGCCGGGCGGCCGGGCCCTGTCGTCAGCGGGCTCCGGCACCCTCCGGATCCGGGGTGGGCGGCGGGTTGTGGCAGGTCACGTCCTTCGCGGGCAGCCGTCCCGTCGACAGGTAGGCGTTCACGGGTATGTTGGCGCAGGCCGTGGGGTTGGGGAGATACACACCGTGCCCCTCACCCCCCAGCGCCAGCGCACCATCCGCGACCCCTTGAGCGCCTGGTGCAGCCCGTGGCCGGTGCCGAGCGGGGTCATCGGATCCCACTCGTTCTGCACGGTCAGGACATCGGCCCGGGTCTTCATGGGCGTGGCGGGCTCCAGCGGCCGCTGCCAGAAGGCGCACGGTTTGATGTTCGACGCGAAGTCCCCGTACAGCGGGTGCCGCACTTTGTCCCGCGCCGCGTCCCGCGCGTACTGCTCCGGATCGCGGGGCCGGCTGTCCGTGTCCCCGCACACCACGGCCCAGTACACGGCGGTGACGTTGCTGGCGGGAACGGCGACCGGACCCTCCGACACCCCTCCCGCGTCGACGCCCGGGCGGGCGACCCGGACGCCGCCGAGCGGTGACTGCACGCCGGGCGACGGGTCGGCCCTGAGGTCGTCACCCGTCATCTTCTCCCCGTAGTGGATGATCGGGTCCCGGTCGGCCCGGGCGACCAGCGCCCAGAAGGTGGCCGAGACCGCCTCCGGCGTGGCCCCGAGCCCATAGGTGTCCGAGCGCTCCGCCGCCCACCGCGTCCACCGTTCGAAGGCGGGCTCGGCTTCGGTCCCCCACGCCTGGATCATGCCGCGCCAGACACGCCCCGGGTCCACGCCGCTGTCCAGGACGAACCGGTCGGTGCGCTCCGGGAACATCTGGGAGTACACCGCGCCGAGGTACGTCCCGTACGAGTAGCCCAATTGCCGACGAACATACCCGCTTCCGGGACAGAGCCCCGGCTGTCCTCGTAACCCTCTGGGCCTCGCCGATACGCTCAGGCACCACGGTCTTCCGGACCGAGAAGCCCGCAATACGGCCATGATCGAAGCCATCGCCGACAACCCACCGGTGGTGATGGCAGACCTGTCCGGTATTCAGCCCACACCGTCAACCGATGGGCACAGCTGGTCAGCGAGAGCTGCTCCCACTACCTCACCGCCCCCTAGGAGAGAACCCATTGGGGTGGGTGGCCTGGGTCGGACGGGCAGGTGAAGACGTGCAGGTCCCGGTCCCGGCCGAAGCGGAGCCGGGTCGGTTGGGCAACGGACGGGCCGCCCTGGATCGAGGCCTTCCCCCGCAGGGACGGGTCGCGGTCCTCCAGGGGCACCCAGCTGTGCGAGCCGGCATCCATCTCTTCGCTGCCGGCGGTCAGCAGCAGTCGCATCGGGGTCGAGCAGGATTCGCAGTCGACGGCCATCGGGCCCGTCGACGCCCAGCTGGGAAAGCCGCCCACGCGCCAGCCGGGCGGGATCGACAGGTCGAACTGGTAGCTGGGGGCCTCAGGGCCGTGTTCCGCCGCCTGGGCGTCGTCCCACGCGTCGATGCGGGCGATCAGAGAGGCAGGCAGGGTGTCGTCCTCCGCCCAGGGATAGGTGTCCACCTCTTCCGGATGCAGGACACACGGCTCGGGAAGTTCGTGCTCCCATCGCAGCATGGGCACTTCGGGCGGGGCGGCGAGGCGGCGCTCCGCGCGCTCGGTCTCTGCGGCCCGCCGCCACCGCAGGTGGTAACGGCGCTCCAGGTACGGACCGTGATTGAACGGGCAGCGGAAGATCTGTACCAGATCCGCACCGTCGGGCCCGGCCGCCAGAGCCGGGACGTCCCGGCGGAAGAACTGGGCGAGACCTACGAACGGCACCGGCCCGTCTTCCCCGGGCGTTCCGGAGCCCGGCCACGGCCGGCTCCGCGGCCAGACGCCCGCGGCCCGGGCACTGCGGATCTCGTCCGGCTCGTACCCCTCGGTCTCGCGCTGGTGGGGCTCCTGGCAGACCGGCCACGGCTCATCGGCCGGCCACAGCATCGGCCCGCCGACATGGCTCTCGCGCATGCCAGGTCGCCCCGGCCTGGGGTGCAGTCGGGTGGTCCGGCCCCGATAGGTGGCGAGCTCTGGGAACACAGCCACCACGGGCACAGGTCTGGCCGGCGTCGTCCTCGTCATGGGCAGACCGTACGCGGACGGGGAAGCACCTCGCGAGTGCATTGAGCCCAGTGTGGTTCACAGGTTCCGGAACCGACGCGAGGTTCTCCCATTCTCAGGTACATCGGCTTCGGACCTGAACGCATCCCGAACCGGTGCACACCGGCTGTCGCTCCTCATGCTCGACGTCAGCGGGTGGCACGGAATTGCACCCTGGGCCACTACGACCAGGCGGGCCGGCTGCGCCCGGTCGACCGCACGGTCCCGCTGCGCCCGGACGTTTCCCGGCAGGTGGCGAGCATCTGGCCCCGGCCGGCCCTGGGCATCCCTGCGGTTCGACTCGGCGTGGGGGAGCCGGGATGTTCTGCCGTTCGGGGCGGGGCCCGCGGCGGCCGGCTGACCGCCGCAGCACCGGCCGACCTGCGCCTGGCGGCCCGGGTGCCGGGCACCGGCTTCCCGTGAAGTGGGATGGTTTGGTGCCCGACCTGGTGTGTCAGCGGCGGCTCCCCGCGGCGGCTGGGGCGAGGGGGAGGCTGGGGGGAGGTCAGTACGTCCGGGCTGGCGACGAGTGTGTCCTTGATCGAAGGAAGGGGACACGGAGCTGAGTTTCGTCGACGCCCGGGTCGTGGAATACGCCACCGACCGGGCCCTACCCTCCCTGCGCACGGTCGCCGACCATCCAGAGCGCCCGTGAACGGGCCGCAGGTCGGCCGGGGACCGCGACCAGGCAGACAGCGGAATCCCGCAGGAGTGCGGTGATCCCGAGCGCCGCGCGGATCTCGGCGGCGACCGCCCGCAGGCCCGTGTTCTCCTGACCGCCCGCCAGCCGGGTCTGGAGGACGGCGACGGCGAGCCCTGCTCCGGGCCGGCGAAGCCGATGCTGCAGCCGGAGCCGAGCCATGATGGCGGCTGCCCTTGTGGACCCCGGTTCCTGTGCGCATACTCCACCGCAGCAGCGCTTGGCAGGAACACGTCATACTGCCCATGGCGCCTCACAGGCCCCTCACCCGGGGCCTCACGCTCCGAGGAGGAGACCAGTGAGGATCACGCGCTCCATGCCCCACCCCGGCAGGGCCCGACGAGTCGGACTCGCGGCTCTCGCCACCGGACTGCTCGCGGCCACCGCGTTCACCCTGCCGCAGGCCGAAGCAGCCCCCCTCCCGTCCTACAGTCCCGCGCGGCTCGCCGCCGTCGACCAGGCCGTGCTCGACGCGGATGTCGCCGGCACCGCATGGCACGTCGAGGAGGCCACCGGGCGTGTGGTGGTGACCGCCGACAGCACGGTCTCCGCGGACGGGCTCGCGAAGATCAGAAAGGCGGCGGGTGCGGACGCCGGCGCTCTGCGCATCGAACGCACCCCGGGCGTCTTCAGCCGGCTCCTGGGCGCGGGCGACGCCATCTACGGGAGCGGGTACCGCTGTTCGCTGGGCTTCAACGTCGTCAAGGGCGGCACCTACTACTTCCTCACCGCCGGCCACTGCGGCAACGTGGTCAACACCTGGTACACCAGTTCCGCCGGGAGTACGGTCATCGGACCCACCGTGGCCTCCACCTTCCCCGGCAGCGACTACGCCCTGGTCCGCTACGACAACACCTCACTCGCTCACACCGGCGGCTTCACGTCCGGCACCGCGTACGTCGGTGAGCCGGTCAAACGCAGCGGCTCCACCACCGGCACCAAGAGCGGAACCGTCACCGCGCTGAACGCGACCGTGCACTACAGCGGAGGCGGCACGGTTCGCGGGATGATCCAGACGAACGTGTGCGCCGAGCCCGGCGATTCCGGCGGCGCTCTGTACGACGGCACGAAGGCTCTCGGCATCACCTCGGGCGGCAGTGGCAACTGCAGTACTGGAGGAACGACGTTCTTCCAGCCCGTCCCCGAGGCGCTCGCCAAGTACCAGGTCTCGCTGTACTGATCCGTCCACGCCGCCGGCCGGGAACCGCCCCGGCCGGCCGGCCCGTCCGGCCCGTCCGGCACCCGACCCGCCGGACGCGCCCACCATGCCGCGCCCGGCTGCCCCGCCTACGGTGCCCCGCCTGCGGTGGCCCCGTACGAGCGACCCGGAGAAGACGGGGGCCGTTTCCGACTGTGGCAGGGTCTGACGGCATGGACCACGTCGTCCCGCGATGGGTGGACGATGGGATATCCACCTGGCCGACCGGGCGGAGCAACAGGGCCTTCGTGGAGAACCCGCAGACGCGGCTGTTCACGGCACTCAATCCGCCGAAGGACGGCGACCGGGCCTCAGCGGGCTTGGTGCCGGAAGCCCCGCTGGCGGGGGAGGCCCTTCGGGCTGCGCACGCCGGCACGGTGGCCGGTGTCCGGGCGGCGTCGGCCGGGGAAGGGATTGTGCCGCGCCGGGGCGCTGGGGGCGAGGGCCAGCAGGGCCACGAAGGTGAGGACGGCGACGAGAATGAGCACGGTGACGAGGGCCATGTTCTTTCCTTCCGTCGGTTCTGACTACCTGTCACCACGTGTTGTTACCAGATTGCAAGCTGTTAAACACGCTGAGTGAAAGCCGCTGGCCACCGGCCACGCGACCAGCAGCCGTGGACGTCCCTGCGAGCCGCGTCACCCGGTCTGCGCCGCGGGCTCCGCTTCGGCTGCGACGGCCGAGGCGGACACGAGGGTGGCCGCGGCCAGGGTGCCCCAGAGGGCGGTCGGGCCGTGCGGCGCGAGGGCGGTGATCACGGCCGGTGAGATGGCGAGCCCGAAGCCGGAGGACAGCTCGAAGCGGGCCAGGGTGCGTCCCAGGGCCCGGGACGGGGCGAGGGCCGTCACCAGGGCGGTGGCGCTGCCGGTGTAGACGATCTCGCCGAGGGTGCAGACGACGGAGACCGCCGCGATGCCCGCGGCGGCCCAGCCCCGCCCGTGCCCGTCGCCCTCGCCGAGAAGCGTCACCGCCAGGAAGCCGAGGTACGAGGTGGCGAGGACGACGCCGGCGATGACCAGCGCGGTGCGCCGCGCGTAGCGGGCCATCAGGACGGTGACCGGGACCTGGAGCGTGACCACCAGCACCGTATTGGTCACGAAGACCGCCGCGGACCACACCGGCGAGGCGTGCAGCTGCGTCAGCAGGACCAACGGGAGCGCGATCTCGGGGACGTTGAGGCAGAAGACGTACACCACGTTCGCGGCCAGGAGGGCACGCATGCGCGGTGGCGTTCCCTCCCGCCCCGCCGCTCCGGCGGAGGCGGACCGGTCCGCCCCCGTCCCCGGCCCCTCCGCGCGCACCCGCACCGACCACGCCAGGACGGCGGCCGCCAGGTACGCCACGCCCGTGACCCCCGCGAGCGCCTGCAGGGCCGCGGTCCCGCCCGCCAGGCAGACCATGGCGAGGAGCGCCCCCGCCCCCAGACCGGCGTTGCGCAGGGCGCGTCCCGCGGCGAGGGCGGTGTCGCGTTCCCGCCCGTGGGCGAGGGTGGCGACGAGGGCCGCATGGGCGGCCGGCCACGCCTGGTTGCCGATACCCAGGAGGAGGGCCGCCGCGGCGAACAGCCAGACGTGCCCGGACGGGGTCGCCACCAGCACGCCCACGCCCAGCACGCGGACCAGCATCGCGGCGGCGACGACGGAGCTGCGGGCGCCCCGGTCCAGCCACCACCCGACCGCGGGCACGCACAGCAGGCCGATCACGATGCCGGCCGTCATGGCGAGACCGGTGGCCGACGCCGACAGTCCGAGCACCGTCACCCCGTAGAGCAGGAGGAAGGGCCTCAGCAGACCGGTGCCGAGGGCGTCGACGGCCAGGGCGCCGGCGTAACGGGGGCCGCCGGAGGCACGCAGGAGGGCGCGGGGTCTGACCTTGGGCGCGGAGGAGGGGGGCGTGGTGGTGCTGGTGGCTGTCATGGGGTGAACAGTGGGTCCGGCGGCCGGGCCGGGCACGTCGGTTGACGGAGATCGTCAACAGTCGTCGGCGCTCCGCGGCGGCTCGGAGATGATGTCCCGATGACGTTGAGGATCGACATCGGCGGTATGCCGTCCGAGGGGCTGCGGTTCGCCGCGTCCCCGCTGGCCGAACTGACCGCGATGCTGCACGTGCTCGCCGAACCGGAGCACCATCCGGAGTTCGCCGCATGGGCCGCCGATGTGTGGACCGGGCTGCGGCCGGGTCTGGCCGACCGGCTGCGGGAGGCGGAGTTCCTCTGGCGTACGTCCCAGGCCGACTTCATGCTCCCGGCCCGGCCCCGGCCGACCCTCGGGGAAGAACTGGACGACGTGGACCGGATCGACGACGAGAGGTACGTCTCCGCCGCGCTGGTCACCACGTGCGGCAACCGCGTCCACTTCACCTGCCCGTCGCCCCTCAGCGACACCGCCGCCCGCGATCTGGCCCTGGACCTGGCCCAGGCCCGCGGCCCGCGCCAGGAAGCCTTCGCCGAGCGGCTGCTCGCGGACCCCGCCGCGGTACGAGCACGTGTCCGCGAGACCCTGGAGGCCTGCGCCGAGGCCTTCTTCGATTCGGCCTGGGCCGACGCCGCCGTGCGGCTCGCCACCGACCTGCGGCTGAAGAACGACCTGCTGAAGCGGCAGGGACCCGGCGACGCCCTCGCCTCGGTCTCCGGCGCGGTCAGCCTGGCTCCCGACGGCGACGGCATCCTCGTGGACAAGCTGCTCGACAAGGTGACGCACGCCCACGGCACCGGTGTCACCTTCATCCCCAGCGTCTTCGGGCGGCCCCACCTCGCGGTGGTCCACGCCCCCGGCTGGCAGCCGGTGGTCCAGTACCCGGTGGCCGAGCCGGGCCCGTCGCAGCCCGTCTCCCTGGACACGGTCGCCCTCCGACTGGAGGCCCTCTCCCACCCGACACGTCTGCGGCTGCTCCGCACCCTGGCCCGCGGCCCGCACACGAACGGCGAACTGGCCCACGCCTGGGAGCTGACACCGCCGGAGGTCTCCCGCCACCTCGCCCTCCTGCGTCGCGCGGGCCTGCTCGTGGCCCGCAGGGAGGGACGGTACGTCCGCTACAGCCTCAACCTGCCGGACCTGACCGCTCTGGGCACCGACCTGCTGGCGGCGGTACTCCGCTAGGGTCTGTCGTCAAAGTCCCGTCGTCGCCCGGAGGGGCAGACGGGACTTTGA
>NZ_JBEZWL010000161.1:0-16265 GCF_040648015.1 Streptomyces sp. NPDC029216
GGCCCAGCCGGGCCATTCCTGGCGCGGAGCGCCAGAATGGGCCGATTTGATTTTGCGGAGCGAAATCAAATGCCCCGAATTCACGCGCCAGCGGGAATTCGGATTCCCCCGCTAGGGGGAATGTCGAAGCACACGGAGGGTTTTTCGATTTCCTTTTTCGGGCCGCTGCCGCCGAATTCGAGAAATTCGATATCGGCTCGGGCGGCAATTCCGGAGGAATTGCATTTCTTTTGGGGGCGCCTTTCTTCCGTTATTCTTTTGCTTTGAGTGGTGGGCGCCCTATCTGCTTTGTGGCTCTCTGTCGTTGCGGCCCTGAGGGTCAGTCTGATGTTTCCGCAGGTCAGATGGGGTGTGGCCCGGTTCGTGTCACGCTCTGTACGGTCGTGGGTAAGCGAATTCCCCCGCTGCTTTTGAAAGCGGCGGGGGAATCGGGGGTTTATCGGGTGGTGGTCCACTCGTCTCCGCGTCGTCGGACGCTGGCCCCGGGGAGGTGGATCTCTCCTCGGGCGGGCCCGAGCCCGAGGCCCTCGGCCTCGGTGATCAGGGCGGCGATCTGCTGTGCGATCTGGTGTGCGCGGTCCTCGCGCTTGCGGAGCTCTTCGGCGGTGCCGGTGAACATCCGGTCTCCTTCGGGTCAGACGGCGGCGAGGAACAGGGCGGCGGCGCCGAGGGCCAGGGCGTGGGCGGTCTGGTCTACGTGGGCCGCTCCCCCGTGCTGTGCCCAGCCCTCCTGGCGGGCGAACTTCATCCAGCGGGCGACGGGCCACCGGCGGTCGATGAACGCATGGGTGGTGCCGACCCAGAGGAGGGCACCGGCGGTCGGCAGTACGGCCAGGGAGACGTCCTGGAGTACGAGGGCGCCGAGGCCGAGGGCCAGGCCGCAGAGCAGGACGTGGGTGGCGGCGTGGGTGATGTTGGCGGTCCAGCCGGTCCGGCCGCACCCGGCCTTGTGCTTGGCCTGGTGGTCGGTCTGGAACGGGTAGTCCGCGGCCCAGTGGCCGAGGAGGAGCAGGATGAAGACGGCTGCGAACATGGTGGTCTCCCTGGTCTGCGATCGGGTGAGAGGGGGCGGCCGTGCGCCTGGCAGTGAACGGCCGCCCCCGCGGTTTTCAGCTCAGCTCTCGTCGGGGCGGTGCATGTCGCCGTGCTCCCAGACGAACGACTCGTCGTCGGGGTCGACGATCGGGGTGCCGTAGAACCCGTCCTTGGGGTTCTGGGTGTGGCTCTGGTGGATGCGGTAGCGGTCGTCGTCGTCGGTGGTGACGATCGGGTCCGTCGGGAACGCGGGGTGCCCGCAGGCCGCGCAGAACTCGCGGTTCTGGGGGCCGCCCTTGACGGCCCAGTTCTCCCACATGCTGGGCCGGTCCTTGCCGCTGATGACGACGTTGCGCCGGGACTGGGCGGTGGACTTCACGACGTCCATGGCCAGGGCCAGGTCCCCGATGCTGCCGCCGAGCTCGTGGTGCCGGCGGATGGCCATGTCCCGGATGCCCTGGAGCCTGGGCAGCAGGCGGTTGTCCAGGTCGTTGATGACGCGGTACAGGGTGTCGGGGGTGATCTCGGCGGCGGCGGGGTCGAGTTCGACGGGGCCGCGCGGGTTGCTGCCGGTGCGGAACATCGAGAGCGCCCACAGGGCGGTGTCGAACCAGTCGGCCAGCAGGCCCTCTTCGCCCCCGAGGGCCTTGGCCTCGGCGGGGGTCAGGCTGATGGTGATGTCCACTCCGCCGTGTCGGGCGTCCTCGCCGTGGCGGTAGCTGAGCGATTCCATGGGTCCTCCCCGAGCCGGGGGGGTACGAAGTTTCGTACCCCTTCGATGTCTCCAAGGTACGAAGTTTCGTACCCCCCGTCAAGACGTTTCGGTGAGCTCATGGACTCATGAGCTCGTGACGTCACAAAAGGCGGTGCAACACGCTGCTGATCAGCCTTGCAACAGGCACGTTTACACAGGTCAGGGCCGCAACACGGTGTGTGTTGCGGCCCTGCGTTGCACCCGATGTTGCACCCGGTGTTTCAGCGCAGACGCTTGACCAACGCGCGTTTGGTCGGCTCGTGCTCACGCGCCAGGCGGAGCACTTCCCGGATGACCTCTGCCTTGTCGAGTGTCCGGCGTCCGGCATCCTCGCGGAGCTCCAGAACGAACCAGTCCAGCTCCGAGGACTCCTCGGGGTCGAACCTGACCGTGGTCGGCACCGCGTCGGCAGCGGCCGGCGGGGGCCGCTTCCCCCCGCGGCTCCGGCCGGGACGGACCCGCTCCTTAGGCGCCTGCTGCTCCTGCTCCTGGCCCTCGAAGAGCTCCTGCTGTTCGTCCTCGCCCTGGGCGCCCGCGCCCACCTTCGGGCGGCCGAGCTTGGGAGTCAGGACGGGAGGCTGGACGGCCTGCTGGCCCAGCAGTGAGGTTGCCTCGGGTGTGTTGTGGGACCGCCGCGTCGTCATGCGGGCTGGACCTCCTTCACGAATCGCTGCGCCAGGAGCTCGAACACGGCGCGAGGCTCCCCGCTGTCCTTGACGTTGGCGAACGGCAGGGCCTGTTCGTCGGCGTAGGTGATGGTGCTCCGCTGCGGGACCACCCCCCACACGCCGTCCCCGAAGAGGTCCCGGGCGCCGGCCAACTGGGCCTGCTGGCCGCTGAGCCGCTGGTCGTACCCGGAGATGACCAGGCCGATGAACGCCAACTCGGGGTTGGTGAGGTCTTCCAGCGAGGCCGGGATGAAGTCGCGGTACTTGATGGCGGCCTTGACGGAGTCGAACTCTGCCTCGGCGGTCGCCAGGGCGAAGTGGGCGGCAGCGAGTGCAAGCTGGGTCAGGTGGCCCAGGCTCGGGGGGCAGTCGATGAGTACGAAGTCGAACCCGTCATCGCACCCTTGCAGGGCCTTGGCCAGGCGGCGCCAGGCGCCCTTGTGCCCGGCTTCCACTGCCCGGTCCTCCAAGGTGTACCGGGCGGGGATCAGGGCGATGCGGGAGGCGTACTCGCAGTCCCACCCAATCGGCTGGATGGCCTGGGAGGCCACGCCGATGGCGTTCGCCTCGATGATCTCCGAGGTGGTGTTCTGGGTCCCGTCGTCCTTCCAGCCCAGACGCCGCGAGGAGTCGCCCTGGGGGTCCATGTCCACCACCAGGACCCGGTATCCGGCCTTGGCCAGGGCCTCGGCCAGCCGCACCGCCAGGGTGCTCTTCCTGGCCCCGCCCTTGTTGTTGCCGATCGCTACTCGTCGCGCCATCGCACTCCCCTGTCGTGGTTGTCAGCACGCAGCGTAGAGCCTCCTGGCGGGCCCGTGGTGACGTCACGAGCCCACGGCGCCACGCCTCCACAAGAGGCCCTGTCGCGCCGACCTGTCGCGTCCTTTCCAGGTACGGGAGTTGGGGCCATCAGGCCAGCTCACAGCACGCGACAGGGGCCGACGCGACACACCCCGCGACAGCCCCACGCGACAGCCTCACAGCCTCACAGAACCCCTGTTGTCCTGGGCCAACAGGCTCCGAACCTCACAACCTCACACCCCGGACATGCCGAGGCCCCCGCCGGGTTGGCGGGGGCCTCGGGACTGCCTAGATCATGCGCTCGTGGCACTCGTCGCACCACGGGTGCCGGTTCGCGTGCCGTCGCTTGCACTCGTCGCACGCGGTGTTGCCACAGGTGAGACAGAAGGACCAGCCGTCGGCATCCTCGCAGTACAGAACGGGGTGTTCACCGTCCAGCCGTACCGCGATCTTGGCCTCCTCGGCCTCTTCGTGGCCCCACTTGACCATGATGCTCTCCTCAGAAGCCGATGTGCCGGATGGTGGATGCCTGGGTGTTGATCAGGGTGCCCACGGTCTCGTCGTACGCCATCGCCACCATCCCGGCGGCGGTCGCCAGGTCCCCGCGCTCCATCGACTTGATGAAGTCCTTGACCTCCTCGCCGTGCAGCACGCCGTGCATGATGCCGTCCCACTGGGTGGAGGAGATCTGCCAGACCCCGTCCGCGCTCACGCCGAGGGCGCCGGGGTACTCCCGCTCTTCCTCCTCCTCGCCCTCTTCGCCCTCCTCACCCTCGGGCCCCTCCTCGGGACCCTCGGCCGCCGGAGGGGCCGCCGGGGGCGGAGCGGGGGGACCGGTGGGCGGAGCGGCCGGGGCGGTCGGCGGTGCCTCCGGCGGGGCCTCGGCCTTCTTCTTCCGGCTGAACATCCGCCGGAGCCGTCCGGGCTTCTTCGGCTCGGGGGCCGGCGCAGGTGCCGGAGCGGCCGGAGCCTGGGGCGTCGGCTCCGGCGCCGGGGCCTCTTCCTTGCCCTTGCCGCGCTTGAACGGGTTCCACTTCCATGCCATCGCGGGTCACTCCCCCCGGGTCTTGTTGTAGTCGTCCAGCGCGTAGTGCGCGTTCGCGCCGCCCTCGATCGCGTCCACCAGCTCGGCCACCGGCGCGGAACCCTCGTGGGTCCACTGACCCCCAGCCGAACCCAGGTCCATCGCCTCGGGCTTGGCCCGCTCGGGATCGGTCTCGTTGCTGGCCAGGGTCACCGCGTCCACGCAGACGGCGATGGGCAGGCGCCCCTCCGCCGCGAACTTCCGCAGGTTGCGGTACAGGTTCGCCGTGCCGTGGTCCATGATCAGCCGGGCCCAGTCGGGCCGGTAGAAGATGTCGGCGGCGTAGTCCCCGCCGGTGGTGAAGTCGGTCTTCGGGCCGGAGGTACGGGCCAGGTAGCCGCGGAACGACTGGTAGGTGCGGCCGTTCATCTGCTTGGCCCACTTCGCGCCCGGGTGCCCGGCCTCCATCGCCGCGACGATCCGCTTGCGGGCGATCCGCACCCGCTCGTACATCCCCTCCAAGGCCCGCTTGTGCTCGGGCCAGAACCAGGCTTCCAGGACCTGGGGCACCCACCCCGGGTAGATCTCGGTCAGCAGGTCCATGCTCGGCGTGCTGATCCAGTACCCGCCCTCCTGGGCCTCGCGGAACCGGAGTTCGGGCAGACCCTCGGGACCGCGCCCGGGGACGTCGGACACCCGCCAGAAGCCGGGGATCTTCCGGTTGTATTCGGCGCCGTCCTCGGCGTGCACGGGCTCACCGATGCCCAGCTCGACGTTGGAGAACGCCCCCAGCCACGCGGCCGACTTGTCGAACCGGTGCAGCGCGGCCATCGCCTTCTCGGCCTCGGTGAGCTTGCGGTGCCACTGCTGCTGAACCATCAGCGGCACCCGGTTCTGGAGCACCGGTTCCACCTCCCGGCGCCGCACCGCTTCGCACAGCACGTCCTTGCGGGTCCGCCCGCCGGCGAAGTCCTCGGCGGTCCGGTTCACGCTCGCGTAGAACGGGATCACCTCCGGGAACTCCTCCCGGCCCTTGACCGTGGACAGGATCCACACCATCAGCGCGTCCAGCAGGACTTCGGGGGTCTCGGGACCGCCGAACCCGCCGCGCCGGTTGTCCTTGTCGTAGCGGGTGTCGTACAGGGGCAGCGCGACGGACAGGCGCCGCTCCGCCTGGCCCTGGCCGCACTTCAAGGTCAGCCACGATGCCAGGCCCACCGGCGCCATGCCGGTGACCGGCCCAGTCCCGGACGGGGTCGCCCACGGGTGAGCGACAGGAGTCTGCGGACCGATCGCCCCCGCGCGCTCGCCGTCCTCCTGGTCCAGCCCGAGCACCGGCAGTTCGCGCCGCTCCTCGCAGGTCGGCAGGCCCATCGCCAGAGCCGCGGACTCGTGGACCCACAGGGTCTTGAGCCCGTACGCCCGCATGAGCTCGGGGACGTCGTCCACGCTCCCCGGCAGCGGCACCGACACCGGCGCGTGGTTGGGCAGGTACAGCCCTGCCGCACCCAGCACGCCGAAGTCCAGCGCGCTACGGGTCCGCCCCTTCGCCTTCATCTCCAGGTCCAGCCACTGCTGGTCGCACTCCGGCTCCGAAGGCTGGTGCATCCGAGCCCGGGGGAACGCCGGGGCCGGCGCCTCGGCCGCCACGGCGCGGCCAGTCGTGACGTCATGAGTCCGCGACGTCATGACGCCATCAGCAGGGCCCGCCTCAGGGTCACTCCCGGGGGTCGCTCCCTCCTCCTTAGAGAAGTCGAAGAGAGAAAGGGTCGCTCCGGTCGCGCCGGTCGCTCCGGCGCAGGTCAGAGCGTTGTTTTCCGGAGCGACCCCAGTCGCTCCGGGGTCGCTCCGGGGGGTCGCTCCGCTCGGGAACTCCGAGTCTGCGCCCCCCTGCGGGCCCTCTTCCGGCTCCTCTTCCGGTGCGAAGAGTTCGGACGCCCGGCGGGTGTTGAAGCAGTGCATCCGCTCCCCCAGACCCGCGTACCGGATCGCCTTCGGCAACTGCCGCTGAGCGTTCTTGCCGGTGCCCCGGATGTGAACGCCGAGGTCGTCCAGCACCCGCAGCGCGGCGGACACGTTGTCGATTCCGGCCTGGGCTGCTGCCTCCTGGACGACGGGGTTGATCACCCACCACTCGCCCGCCTCGCGGTTGGTGAACCCGCGCAGCTTGCGGAACCCCTCCTCCGCGACCGACGGCAGCTTGTCCATCTCGGGGAACGCCGACGCCTCGATGCGGAGCGCGTCCAGCGCATTCCAGAGCCGCTCGGAGTCCGGGATGTTCGCCTCGGCGCTGATCTCGATGGCCTCGGCCAGCCGCGCGGCGGCCTCGGCCTCCGCGACCTGGCCCAGCGTCGGGACGCCGATCGCCGTGCCGAGCATGTGCGCGCCGACGACCCAGGCCATGTGCAGCTCGGCGATGGTCGCGGCGATACCGCCCTGCGCCGGCCGGTACTTCGCGCAGAGCTCCAAGTGGAGCTTGCGGAGCCGACCGAGGTTCTCGGCCCGGTACATGCCCATGCGGACGGCCCACTCCACCGGCCAGCCACCGAAGTCCTTGGCCAGCCGCTTCAACCGCTTGCTGATGTGCTCCGCGCCCAGGTGGCCGGGCTCGGCCGGGGCGCCATCGGCGTCCACCATGGCGTTCGGGAAGAACGGCGCCTTGAACTCCTGGAGCCGCGAGGCCAGGTCTTCCGTCTGGCCCTCGTACTTCAAGGGCTCGTTGGAGCTGGACAGGATGACCGAGTGCCAGAACCCGTCCGACTCCCGGGGGGAGCCGTCGGCGGTGCCCATCGCGCGGATCGCTCCCGCGACCATCTGCGAGATCTCGCGGCTGGACTCCTTGATGCTCCGGCCGCTGGAGCTGTGCTCGTCCAGAGCCACGGGCAGGTAGCCGCGGAGCCGCAGGTTCTGGGTGATGCCCTGCTTGCTCGCGTTCCAGGTCATCCAGAGGGCCTGGCGCCGGGGGCGGGTGTCACCGAAGCAGGAGGCGCACACCATGAGGATGGTGGACTTGCCCTGCTGCCCCGGACCGTGGACGGAGATCATGTGCGCGAGCATGTCGAGCGCGTCCATGACTGGCCCTGCGAAGTACCCCCCGGCCACGAGCGCGGACTTGCCGTCCATGCTCGTCCACGCGCCGATCTCGTCCCAGGCTTCCCGGGCGGCCTTCTCCTCGCCGCGCAGTACGCGGTAGCCGAGGGTCTGGGCGTCGGGATCGGGGAACACCAGGTCCCCCGCGTCGTTGTAGTACGTCCGGGCGGAGGTAACCGGCGCCTTGTCGCCCTCCTCGCGGATCAGCCGCGCGAACGCGTGGCGCTCGTCGTTCCCGGTAGGCCGGCGCAAGCCCATCTTCGCGGCCCAGGTGCCCCGGTCCAGCTCGTCTTCGGTGATGATGCGTGCCCGGCGCTGGCGCTTGCCGACGGCCAGGTACTCCGTACGGATGTCCTCGCCGTCGTCGGTCAGGTGCACGATCTGCGCGGTGATCCGGGGAACCTGCCCGATGGGCAGGGGGGAGGCGTCCTTGTCCTGGCGGTGCAGGATCATCCGGTCTGCCTCGCGGTAGTACCAACCGCGCTTCATGCCCGCGATCGGGCGGCAACCTGCCGGGACTCCGTCCCGATCCAGGTTGGTGACCTGGCTCCCCTGCTGAGCAGGAACCTTGGCCGTGCTGGCGACTGCCACGTACTGCCTTTCCGGCCTGCTACCAGGGTGTAGCTGGGCGAACATCACTCTCGTGACGTCACGGCGGGGAAGACAGCTCTCCCCACCTGCCCTACACTCGGCAGCAGACCTTTGCATGGTCGCCGCGCGCCCTTCCTCGGGACTTCGACTCTCTTTCAGGCTTCGACCCCTGATCGAGAACCCGGGTGGGGCTCGCGGCTTTTTTGTTGTGTTTACGGAGCCTACGTGGGGTAGCGGACACCCCCGTGGGCGGTAGGGACACCACTTCCGTGGTGCCGACGTAGTGACGTCATGGCGTCATGACGCCACCTACGAGCTAACTGGCCTGACCGGCCACTGAGCGGTCTCATGCCTGGTGAGGTCGGAGACTAGCTCGACTCGGTCAGCAGGGATCACCCGAACGGTTACCTCGATCACTCGCTCGGTCGAGTGGGACGTCCCGACCCAGACCAGCTCGAAGACGGGCGACTCCGGGCTGATGTCCAGAAGGCCGGCCTCTTCGCGGCTGGGGAGGCGTGAGCGCCCGTACTCCCTCCAGGACATAGGGCCGTGCCCAGCCTCCTCCAGGCGGTCAAGGTATCCGCCGGGCCCGGTAGAGGGCTCCGCGACCTTGGGGGCGTCCCGCACTGCTGAGGGGGCCAGCCAGGTGTCGACGATCTGGAAGGCGGGTTCGCCTGCCGGGCTGGTGACGCGGCGGCGCCGGAGAACGGCGATCCCCGGTTCGACGTCCAGGAACTCCGCTACGCGCTCGGGCGCGGGCTCGTACCCAGCGGAGGGCTTGCCGTGGGTGTCCCACGGCTCATCCGGGGATGCGGCGGCAGGGCCGACGTAGCCACGGCGAGGGTCGCGGTAGATGTGCTGCCCCCGGCTGATCCGTCGGCGCTGCACCCGCCAGTCCAATACGCGGATGCCAGCCCTCTTCACGATCCGCAGCAGTCCTTCGCGCTCGAGAACGCCGAGGGCCGAGCTGATGACGCCACGACCGACGGAGTAGGTCTCCGCCAGCTCCGCGTACGTCGGCAGTGTCGAACCGATGGCGTACTCGCCGGAGTGGATGCGTTCGCGCAGATCGTCAGCGATCTGTTCATACCGGGGCATGTGCCCTCCCTTCATCAGTACAGGAGTGATCCTCTCACGGAAAACAGTACCGGTACTGTTTGACATCCCGCTAGTAGGGGAGCACTATCAGTACCGGTACAGCTCGCCTCGGCGGAGCAGTACCCGTTCTGTGCATGAAAAACGGCCCTGTACCGGTGGTGAGACACCGACGCAGGGCCTGAGATCGAACCCCGTCTGACGTGACAGAAGGGAGCGATCCTCCATGGATCGTATCGACGCACACCCCGTATCGCCGCAGGCAGAGCGACTCTCGGCCTCCACCGCGGACCGGCTTGACCGGCTGTTCCGCCTCTACAACCAGCGGCTGGTCCGCCTGGCCCGCAACCTGACGAACGACCCGGCCACGGCGGAAGACGTCGTCATGGATGCGTGGGTCAAGGCCGGTCGCTCGCTCCACCAGCTGGTCTCCCCCGACGCCGAGGCGTTCGCCTGGCTCGCCGTGCTGACCCGCCACGCGGTGAGCGACTTCTACAAGGCCAGCCGCAACCGCGAGATCCCCCGGGACTGGGCGGACGCCGTGGCGTCCTTCCCGCTCCCGGCTGCCCCGGCCGCCGAGGACGTCGCCCTGGCCGAGCCGGAGCCGGAGCTCCCCGAGCACCTGGCCGCCGCCGTCGCCGCTCTCCCCGCCGAGGACCAGGCCGTGGTCCTGCTCCGCGCCGAGGGCATGCCGTACGCCGCCGTCGCCGGACACGTCGGCCGCCGCGACGCCTACGCCTACAACCACTTCCACCGCGCGGTCGGACAGCTCCGGCTCGCGCTGGCCAGGTGATCGCCGTGGCTGACGACGCGCTCTCCAAGAAGCTCAAGGAGACGAACACCAACTCCTCCGGCAACAAGTCCGGCAAGAACCCCGGGGTGGTGGCCGCGTGAGCATCCGCCGCGAGACCCGCCACGAGGACTACGACCGCACGCACGCCCTGATGGCCGCCCTCGGCGGAAGCCTCCTCCCCCCGGACCAGGAGACCCCGCCCGAGCGCGCCCAGTTCGAGCGCGTGATCGCCAACGCCCTGTACGTGAACAAGTCCGCCGAGCCGCCCGCCGGCCACCGCTACCCGAAGAGGGGCTGACCACCCATGAGCAAGTCCGAGATCCGCAGGCTCGACAACCTGATCGCCACCGCCGCCCGCAAGTTGGAGGGCGTCCAGCGCCGCGAGACCTGGGCACTCCCGGCCGGTGAGCAGGCCCGCATGGCCGGTCACGTCGGCGTCATCGTCGCCAAGGGCGTCCGGGGCCAGCAGCGCTCCCCCCGCGCCGAGCGCGGCATCGACCAGATCTGGAACAACGCCGAGGACCGGCTCCGCGCCGAGATCGCCGCCGCCCAGACCGCCAAGGCCGAGCTGATCCACCAGGCGGCCAAGGCCAAGACGGAGAAGAAGACGTCGGGGTGGTGGTGATGGCCAGGCCGAAGGCCGAGAACCCGCCCCGCGGTGAGTGCACGCAGTGCTGGTTCCACGCCTACGCCAGCCGTGAGGCGCACGCCAGCCTCGGCCCCCGCGAAGACTGCCCGGCCTGCGTGGACCACATGGTCCACGGCCACCCCGACCACATGATCGTGAGGTGAGGACATGCGGACCCTGATCGCCCTCCCCGTCTTCTACGTCGTCTCCCGAGCGCCGCAGATCGCCGCGTTCCTGGTCGGCTCCGGCCTGGTGGTCCTCTTCACCCAGACCGGCATGCCGATCGCCTCGGGCCTGACGGTCCTGGCCATCGCCCTCCTGGGCGCCCTGGCCGTTGGCCTCGCCTGCACCCTCCCTGTCCTGACCATGGCCAACGGCCGCCGCCGTGCCGTGCGGGACGCCTGCTGGGAAGCGGCCGAGGACGTCGCGGACTGGGCCCGCTGGGACACCAGCCCGCCCAACCCGTGATCTACCCCCGGCAGTGGTGGCGTCGTGAGCTCACGAGTCCACGACGCCACCACATCCCACTGACCAGCAGACAGGAGGTAAGTAGGTGAAGTTCTACGACCCGAACGGCGACGAATACGGGATCCCGACCTACCCCCGCCGCCTCGCCCCCGAGGGCCTGGCCACCCGCCGACAGCTCCGCGCGAAGGGTCTCCGCCCCGCCGGACAGCCCGTCGTCGCCCAGATCCTCTGGTACGGCCGGCGCCCGCCCGGACAGACCGCCCGGACGATCCGCGCCGCCTACCTCTACCGCCTCGACCTGGCGGCCCCGGTCCGACCGATGACGCCCGGCCTGTGGCGTGCGCACCGCGCCATGATGCGCGCCCGCCGCACCTGCCCGGCCTGCTCCACGGTCCGCGACTACGTCATCCCCCTGTCCCTCGGCGCCTGCGTTTCGTGCGCCGCCCACGAACTCGCGGCCTAAGGAGAACACCGTGGACACCAACCCGATCCCGTACACCCCGCAGTACCTCCCCGCGGCCGTCCCGCCCGGCATGACCGTGGGCTACACCCCGCAGGGTCAGCCGGTCTACATCCCCGCCAACGGCCAGGCCCCCGTCGTCGTGCAGATGCCGACCCAGCCGGTCCCGGCCTGGCTCCGCAACGGCCTGCTGTTCGCCGTCGGCCTGCTGATCCTGTGCACCCCCGCCACGGTCCTCCTGGTCGTCGCCGCCCCGGCCGTCGCGGCCATGGGCCAGGCCATCGCCTACGGCGGGATCGGCATCGGCATCGGGGTCATCGGCGTCGCCGCCGCCATCAAGGCCCTGCGCGAGACGCCCCGCGCCCCCCGCCCCGTGAAGAAGGTGAAGTGATGGCCCTCCTCCCCTCCTTCATGACGTCACGAGCCCACGACGCCACGCCGCCACAAGAGACCCCGGAAGGCAGCACCACCATGAAGAAGCCCCTCGGCTGGGTGAAGATCAGCCTCCTGTCCGTCACCGCCCTGGTGATGGTCGGCGTCGGCATCCTCGGCGGCGTCGGCACCTACTCCAACCTCTCCCACCGCTACGGCTCCGAGACCGCCCTCGGCGCCCTCGGAGCCGGTGAGGGCGCAACCGCAGTCCTCGCCCTGGTTCTCCTGGTCACCACTGTGTTCAACCGGCCCTCCCCGCGGCTGGTCCGCCTCGGGCTCTGGGCCCTGCCGGCCGCCGCCGCCGTGATGGGCGCGACCGCCGCCGAGGGCGTCGGCCAGACGATCGTCTACGCCCTGACCCCGATGGCCATCACCGCCTCGGCCGAGTCCGTGGCCTACCTCGCCCGCCTCGCCGTCGTCCACCAGGAGGGCCGCGACGTCGAAGCGGAAGCCCGCGCCGCCGCCGTCATCCGTGACCTGGCCTACCACCAGGCCCGCGCCGCCGCCCACCCGGACGAGAAGGTCCGCGCCAAGTCGGTGAAGAAGTCCTGGAAGCTCGCGGCGAAGGTCGGCACGGGCGACACCACCCTCGGGACGGACCTCCTGGACGTCCAGCGGGTCCGCCTCACCCAGGGCGCGGACATCGCCCTGGAGCGGATGTTCGCGCCGGGCATGGCCGCCACGGTGCCCGCCCTCCTCGCGGCATCCACCCCCCAGGCCCCGGCCATCCTCCCCGCCCCCGCTGATGGCGTCATGACGTCACGAGCCCACGAGTCCACCATCCGCGAGGAGACCAGCGGATATCCGCCCCTCACCGGCCCTGACCAGGGCGGAGAGACCGAGAACGTCCGCCCGGCACTCTCGGTCGTCCGCAACGGCCTGGAGAAGGGCCAGAGCATGAGCGCGGACGTCAAGCAGATGGTCGCGGACGGGGTCCAGGACGTCCGTCACGTCATCGACGCCGTCGCCACCCGCCACGGCCGCGACCCCCAGGACCGCCGCTTCAAGCAGACCGTCACCCGCTACTGGCGCGACGCCACCAAGGCCGAGACCGCCCAGGCCATCAACGCCGCCGACAAGCCCAGCCCCTACCTGTAGCCACTCACCGGTGACTCACCAGCCCCCGGCCGGTGAGTCACCGGCCCAACCCGTGACCCCAACCGGGTCACCACGGTGAACACACCGGTGAGACACCCCCGCCAGGCTCGCGGGCAAGCCCCCCGACCCCCTGGGCAAGCCCCCGCCGGCCCCCGGTGGGCAAGCCCCAAAACCGCGCGGGCAAGCCCTGTCCGGTCTCCAGGCAAGCCTTCGGGCAAGCCCGGCTGAGTACGAAGAAACCCGGGCCCGACTGTCACACCGCCGCCCAGATCGACACCTGTACCAAGTGCCAGCCCCGATCTTCCTCCCGAGCCATGGGAGGCGGACGGCGGTTGTCAGTCCCACCAAGGAAGATCGCCCACCTGGGCGGTCTCCAGACCGGGAATTCGCTGCCCGGCAGGCACTCCTGCCAGAGTTCACCACCTGCCGGGCAGCGGGTTCCCTCACCGAGTACGAGGGGAACTCCGTGCACAGCATGACCGCCGCCCTCGCGGCGCACACCATGGCTCCACCCGACCCCACCACCCAGGCCGACACCAGCGGCTGGTTCGCCACCGCCTGGAACTGGAGCGCCGACCACCTCCCGGGCGGGAACCTCTCCGTCATAGGAGTCGTGGTCATCCTCGGCATCGTGGCCCACGCCCAGGAGGGCGCCGGAGCTCCCAAGGCCAAGAGCGACGCCAAGGGAGCCGTCGCGTTCTGCAAGGGCCTCGGCTCCGCCGTCGTGGCCCTCTTCAAGGGCCTGTGGTCCGTCGTCCGCTTCTACGGCGGCCGAGAGATGCACGGCGAACCGCGCTCCGACGCCACGTTCTGGCGCGCGGGCACCAAGACCACCGACCCCCGCCAGATCCTCACCGTCGCCGAGCTCGGCTCCATCGCCGCCGCCGGCCCCCGCGTGAGCCTGGTCAAGCCCGCACGCCGCCAGCCCAGCCGCCGCGCCCGCCAGATCGCCCAGTGGATCGACACCTACCAGGGCCGCGCCGCCCGCGCCCTGGACGTCGCCGTCCAGTGCTTCCTGTGGCTGGTCTGGGCAACGGGGAAGCTCTGGCGGGGCACCAAGCGCGTGTACGGCTGGGGCAAGGCCGTGTACGACGTCGTCGCCCCCGTCATCACCACCGTGGCCCGCACGCTCGCCATGTGGCACCGCTGGCCCTACGCCGCCCGCGGCCTCGCCCGCGTCGCCCTCACCGCCGCTGCGGTCGGCCTGGCCGTCCCGGCCTGGCGCGCCTGGACCATCGTGCTCCTGGTCCTCGGCCTCGGCGCCGTCGCCGCCCTCGGCCACCGCTACAAGCCCAAGCCCCCCACCGACGCCGAGCGCTACGGCCCGGCCATCTGGACCCTGCTGCGCGAAGACCTCGGCCTGCCCGAGGAGGAGGACCCCGCCCAGTGGCTCCTGCTCCCGGAGCTCCTGGCCGCGCCCGACGCCCGGATCGTGGTCCGTCTGCCCTGGACGTTCCGGGGCAGCGACCTGGAGAAGATGAACCTCCTGGCCCTCTTCAACAGCCGCCTGCCGGGGGAGTGGAGCCCCCGCCGCTGGGACTTCACCAGCCAGCACCACTCCGTCGTCCTCGGCCACAAGCCCCCGCCGGCCCCGCCCAAGCCCGAGCCCGAGTGCCCCGACCGCGTCGGCTTCTTCGACCCGGACATCCAGGAGGCCATCGCCCAGACCACCAAGGGCCAGGTGGTCATCGGAAAGGACGCGTTCGGCCAGATCATCATCAAGGAACTGGGCGACGGAGAAACCCCGCACTGGGCCCTGTCCGTCGGCACCGGTGGCGGTAAGAGCGCATTCAGTCAGATGGTGATCGCCCAGCTCATCCGGCAGGGCTACCACATCATCGCCGTGGACGTTAAGCGCGTCAGCGTCGAGAACTACAAGAATGTCCCCGGGGTCCACATCTACAACGACCCGAACGCGCCCCAGGACATGCGCCGCGCAATCGACTGGTTCAAGGACGAAATCGACGCTCGCACCGCCGTAAAGGAAGAAGAGCGGGCAACCGAATTCCCCGGCCTGCTCCTCCTGGTCGAAGAGTCCAACGAATTCGCGGACATCTCTCGCGAATGGTGGGACGACAACCGCAAGGCCAAGGCCGACGAATTCGGACCGGCCGAACGCGCCGCCGATCCAATTTGGGGAACCGTCGCATCCGGCGCCCGACTCGGCCGATTCGTCCACGGCAACATTCTCGCCGTATTCCAGGACCTCCGGGACCAGGCATTGGGCGGAAAGGGCCTGCGGAATCTCTTCCGGCTCAAGTTCATGGGCAATTACAACACCAACCAGTGGAAGAACGTCATCGGCACCACGCCCGTCCCCGATTCCGTGGATAAGGCCGGTCGAATGATGATTGTGGAAGGCAACTCGCAGTATTGGGTCCAGACCTGCTTCGCCGAGCCCGAAGAGCTCACCGCCTGGGCCCTGGAGCAGCGCGCGGCCCAGAACTTCGACCCGGCCGCCGGCCTCTACGGAACCCCGCCCGCACGCTCCGCACGCCGCCTCCCGCGGCTCCTCCAGGGCCTGTCACGTGATGAGGGCCAGAACCGCGAAAACACCCCCTGGGGGCCCTCTGAGGGCGGTCTGAGCGACGAAACCGCAGGTCGGGTGTCACACGACGGGCCCGATGTGACAGCCTCCGAGGCCGGTGTGACACCCCTGCGTGACAGGCTCCGGCTGATCCCCGGCCAGGCGGGCAAGCCCGACCAGGAGCCCGTCCAGGACCCCACCGCGCCGCCCGAGCTCCTGCCGCTGGCCGAGGTCTCCCGCCGCCTGGGGCCTGCCCAGGGGGTCCCCAAGTACGACACCCTGCGGGCCCACAAGAACCGTCGGGAAGACTTCCCCAAGGCCACCGTCATCAACGGAAAAGAGCTCTACACCGAATCCCAGATCCTGGCCTACTACCAGCAGCAGGAAAAGAAGGCGTAGCCTCGGAGTACCGGCACGCGCGTACGGTACTCCGACCAGCAGAAACGCCAGAAAAGCCCCCTCTCAGGAGGGGGCTTTTCTGTGTCTGGGGGAATTAATAAACGCCGGAAAGGCTCATGATTTACGCGTGAATTCACGCTATAATTCCCCAGACAAAGAGCGTGTGGGGAATTGCGAAAAGGGAAGTTGGAGAATTTGAATAAAGGCCAGAGTGGAGGCCCTAAAGGGGTTTTTTCGGTTTCTTGGAAACCGAAGCGCGAAGCGCGAGGGGGCTGGTTTCGGAATTCGGGAAAAGCGGAGCGCAACCTCGGATAAAGTCGCGAAGCGGCTTTGTGGAATTCCGCTTGCGGAATTCGGATTCGCTTGGAATTCGCACCGCGAATTCTTATGCCCGGCTGGCCC
>NZ_JBEZWL010000162.1:0-15888 GCF_040648015.1 Streptomyces sp. NPDC029216
CCAGGACAGCCGCCTGCTGCTGATGGACGAGCCGTTCGCGGCCCTGGACGCCATCACCCGCGACGTCCTGCACGGCGAACTCACCCGCATCTGGGCCGAGACGGGCCTGTCGGTCCTCTTCGTCACCCACAACGTCCGCGAGGCCGTCCGCCTCGCCCAGCGCGTCGTCCTCCTCTCCTCCCGCCCCGGCCGCATCGCGAAGGAATGGACCGTGGACATCCCGCAGCCCCGCCGCATCGAGAACGCGGACGTCGCGGAACTGTCCCTGGAGATCACTGAACACCTGCGTGGGGAGATCCGCCGCCATGGCCAGCACTGACACCACACCCAAGGCCACGGCGAAGGGCGACGACCTGGCCGGCCTGGAGGCCGGCCTCGACGCCCTCGACGCGGTCCAGACGCACCGGACCCCCCTCCGCGAGGTCCTCACCAAGAAGGTCCTGCCCCCGCTCCTGGCCGTCGGCCTGGTCCTGGTGGTCTGGCAGGTCCTGGTCTCGGCGAAGGTCACCGACGAGACCAAGCTCCCCGCCCTGTCCGCGGTGTGGGACAGCCTGTCCGAGATGTGGCTGAAGGGCACCCTCTTCGACATCATCTGGACCTCGGTCTCCCGCGGCCTGCTCGGCTTCCTCCTCGCCCTGGCCATCGGCACCCCACTCGGCCTGCTCGTCGCACGCGTCAAGTTCGTACGCGCCGCGATCGGCCCGATCCTCCAGGGCCTGCAGTCCCTGCCCTCCGTCGCCTGGGTACCCCCCGCCGTCCTCTGGTTCGGCCTCAACGACGCCATGATGTACACGGTCATCCTGCTCGGCGCCGTCCCCTCCATCGCCAACGGCCTCGTGTCGGGCGTAGACCAGGTCCCGCCGCTGTTCCTGCGCGCGGGCCGGACGTTGGGCGCCACCGGCTTCCGGGGCGTATGGCACGTGGTCATGCCGGCCGCCCTGCCCGGCTACGTCGCCGGACTCAAGCAGGGCTGGGCCTTCTCCTGGCGCTCCCTCATGGCCGCCGAGATCATCGCCAGCTCCCCCGACCTCGGCCTGGGCCTCGGCCAGCTCCTGGAAAACGGCCGCAACAACATCGACCTCCCCGGCGTCTTCCTCGCGATCATCCTGATCCTCATCGTCGGCATCGCCATCGACCTGCTCATCTTCAGCCCGGCCGAACGCTGGGTACTGCGCAGCCGCGGCCTCCTGGTCAAGAACTGAGTGCTGAGGTCCCCATGTCCCGAGCCCTCCTGGTCATAGCCCACGGCAGCCGCGATCCGCGGCACGCGGCGACCGTGCACGCCCTCGTCGGGCGGGTCCGGTCGCTGCGGCCGGGGCTGCGGGTGGAGACGGCCTTCCTCGACTTCAACGGCCCGACCGTCTCCCAGGCCCTGGCCTCCCTGTACCTGTCGGGCGTCCGGGAGGTCGTGGCCCTGCCGCTGCTCCTCACCCGGGCCTTCCACGCCAAGGCCGACGTCCCGGCGGTCCTGGCGGAGTCGGCCACCCGGCTCCCGGACCTCTCGGTCCGGCTGGCGGACGTCCTGGGCCCCCACCCGCTCCTGGTGGCCTCCCTGGAACGCCGCCTGGCCGAGGCCGGCGTCGGCCTCACCCCGGCGGACCGCGCGACGACCGGCGTCGTCCTCGCGTCCGCCGGTTCCTCAGACCCGGAGGCGATCGCAGTGATCGCTGAAATCGCGCGGGAGTGGCGGCTCACCGGTTGGTGCGCCGTGCGGCCTGCGTTCGCCTCCGCTGCCCTTCCCCGTACGGAGGACGCCGTCCGCGCCCTGCGCGCGGACGGCGCCCGGCGCGTGGCGGTCGCCCCGTACGTCATCGCCCCGGGCTTCCTCCCGGACCGCATCACCACGGGCGCCCGCGCCGCGGGGGCGGACGCGGTGGCGGAGGTCCTGGGCGCGACCCCGGAACTGGCCCGCCTCCTCCTCCACCGCTACGACACGGCCCCCGCGGCCCGCACCCCGCTCACGGCCCTCACGGCCTGAGGCCGGGCCGCCGCCGCCCGGGCTACGCGCGTCCTTCGGCCTCGTCGGCCACACCGTGCGCGCCCCGGGCCTACCGGGCGGGTCCCGCGGTCCTAGTCCCGCGTCAGCTCGACGAGTTTGAGGACCGTGTTCCAGTTGCGGGTGGTCGCGTCGATGCCCTTGAGGACGGCCGGCTTGTGGAGGGCCGCGCCCAGTTCGGACCGGCCCAGCCCGTCCGGGGCGTAGAGGTAGAGGACGCGGTCGCCCAGCCGGTAGTCCTCCGGGTGGTACGCGGCCGGGTCGAGCGCGGCGAAGCGTTCGGGGCCGGGCGGCTCCGAGAAGAAGGTGGCGTGCAGCTGCCTGCCCTCCAGCTCGGCGGCGGGGAAGGGGCAGGCGTCGGCGACGGCGCGCAGGTACGGGCCGTCGACCACCAGGCACTTCACCGGGAAGCCGAAGTGGTCCTCGATGGCCGCCTCCAGCTCCCGGGCGAGTGCGGCGGGGTCCTGGCCGGTGCTGCTGAAGACGGCGTTGCCGCTCTGCAGGTACGTCTGCACGTCGCCGTGGCCGAGGCCCTCCAGGACGGAGCGGAGCTCCGCCATGGGGACCTTCTTCTTCCCGCCGACGTTGATGCCGCGCAGCAGCGCCGCGTACTTCTTCGCGCGGGTGGAGCTCTTCGTCATGGCCGCACCCTAGCCCGCTGCGGCAAGCGCGGCCTCGATGAGGTCGGCGGCCTGCCGGGTGCCGCCCTCGGTGGCCATCTGTGCCCGGATCTCCTCGGCGCGGACGGCGACCTGGGGGTCGGCGAGCAGTCCGAGGACGGCTGCGCGCAGGGTCGTCGCGTCCGCCTCCTCCATCGGGACGTGCCGGGCCACACCGAGGGAGGCCAGCATGTCGGCGTTGCCGAACTGGTCGACGGCCTGGGGGACCGCGACCATCGGGGTCCCGGTGGCGAGGCCCTCCTGGCTGCCGCCCGCGCCCGCGTGCGTGATGAAGGCGTCGGCCTGGCGGAGGATGTCCAGCTGGGGGACCCAGCGGTGGACCTCGACGTTGGCGGGTACCGTCCCGAGTCCGGCCTCGTCGGTGAACCTGCCGATCTGCAGGACGACGTGCCAGTCGGGGAGGTCCCCGAAGGCCTCGATGCAGGCGCGGTAGAAGGCGGGCTGCTTGGTGAAGGTGGATCCGAGCGAGACGAGCAGGACCTTCTTCCCCTCGGCGGCCGCCGGCCGCTGCCAGGTGCCCTGCGTGGCGCTGCGGTCGCCCTGGCAGGCGCCGACGAAGGTGTGGACGGACTCGTCGACGCGGTCGGCGTTCGGCTGGAGGGCGCGCGGGATCAGCACGAGGCTGCGGCGCGGCCTGCCGACGAAGCGGTCGGAGTCCTCCTCGATGCCGTTCTCGTCGAGCCAGGCGCGGAAGCGGGCGTAGTAGGCCCTGCCGCGTTCGCTCGCGTGCAGTTCGGCGGTCATCGGGGCGCCCACCTCCTCCTCGTAGCCCTCCCAGGCCACCAGGTTCGGGGAGAGGGAGATCGCGGGGACGCCCCAGCGGTGGGCGAGGACGCGGGCCGGGTAGGAGGTGATGTCGTGGAGGACGAGGTCCGGTTCGTCGCCCTCGAAGGCGGCCGCGAGCTGCGGGAGGGCCTGGACGGCGTCGTCCAGGAAGGGTTCGAGGTGGTCGATGAGCTCGGTGCCCCAGGCCTCCGGCTCGTCTTCGGTGGGCAGGACGGACTTCCAGATCACCGTGGTGGCGCCGGTCTCCGCGACCTTCTCGGCGAAGGGGGCGGGGACGGCGTAGCTGACGCGGTGGCCGCGGGCGACGAGTTCCCGGATCACCTCGATGCTCGGGTTCACGTGCCCGTGGGCGGCGATGGAGAACATGGCGATGTGTGCGGCTTCGGCTGAGGTCATGTGATCGACATTAAGCGAGACGATACGTCTCGTGCAATTCAATTCCTCCCGTCGCCCCTGCCCCGCGATGCGAAACTGGGCGCATCCACGACCACCCCGGGGAAGGGCGAGACGCACGCATGGACGAGGCACGGGCCAGGGACGTACTGACACGGGCGGGCCTCACGGGACCCGGACCGCGACCCGCCGAACTGCTCGCCTTCGGCGAGAACGCCGTCTTCGCCCTCGGGGACCTGGTCGTCAAGGTCGGCCGCGAGGCGGGGCTGCTGGAGCGGGCCGAACGCGAACTGGCGGTCGCCGGCTGGCTCGCCGACGCCGGGATCGCGGCGGTGCGCGCGGCCGAGCCGAAGCCGCGCCTGGTGGACGGGCACCCGGTGACGGTGTGGCACCGGCTCCCCGACGCCGTCCGCCCGGCCGGCCCGCAGGACCTCGCGGCGCTGCTGCGGCCGCTGCACGCCCTGCCCGCCCCGCCCTTCGCCCTGCCCGCCCGGGACCTGCTCGGCGGGGTCGAACGCTGGCTGCGGCTGGCCGGGACGGCGATCGACCCCGAGGACGCGGCGTACCTGCGGGCCCGCCGCGACGCCCACGCCGGCGAGCTGGCCGCCCTCACCCCGCACCTGACCCCGGGCCCGATCCACGGCGACGCCCTGCCGCGCAACGTCCACGTGGGCCCGGACGGCCCGGTCCTGGTCGACCTGGAGACCGTCTCGGCCGACCTGCGCGAGCACGACCTGGTGGTGATGGCCCTGTCCCACGACCGGTACGGGCTGCCCCCGGCCGACTACGAGGCCTTCACCGCCGCCTACGGCTGGGACGTGCGCGCCTGGGAGGGCTGCGCCGTCCTGCGCGGCGCCCGCGAAACGGCCAGCTGCGCCTGGGTCGCCCAGCACGCCCCCACCAACCCGAACGCCCTGACCGAGTTCCACCGCCGCGTAACCTCCCTGCGCGACGGCGACCCGCAGGTGCGCTGGTACCCGTTCTAGGGTGCGTGTCGAAAATGCTGCGCTCTGAGAGCATGGCGTGATGGAACGTGCTCGACAGATGGTCAGTTCTGGCTCACCGCTTGAGCCTCAAATCGGGTTTTCCCGGGCGATCCGCAAGGGGAAGCATGTCGCGGTTGCCGGCACCGCGCCCATCGGGGACGACGGGACGACGGTGGGGCAAGGTGACGTTTATGCCCAGACTGTGAGGTGCCTGGACATCGCCGAGGCCGCGCTGAAGGAAGCCGGGGCGTCGCTGGAGGATGTCGTGCGGACACGCATCATGCTCACGGACGTGACTCGATGGAAGGAAGCCGCGCGAGCGCACGGAGAGCGGTTCGCATCAGTCCGTCCAGCCTGCACCTTTGTCGAGGTGCCGCGTTTTATCGACGCCGGCTGGCTCGTGGAGCTAGAGCTCGACGCCATCGTCGACTGACTCGTGAAAGTGCTGGTCACAGCCACTCGTTGATGGCTGAGACGAGGACGGTCGCCTCGTAGCGGACCGCGAGCTCGTCGTACCGCGTCGCCAGGGCGCGGTGCCGGACAGTCGCCGCGCTGCCCGGCCGTGATCACGATCGACATGGGCTTCTGGCCCTGCTCGACAGCCAGGTGCAGCTTGGTGGTCAGGCCGCCGCGCGAGCGTCCGAGCCCCTGGTCCCGGCGGCGGGGCCCTACAGTTGAGGGCATGTCAGACGATCAGCGGCCGGTGACCCTGGACGACGGCGTCGAGATACCCGTACCCGCCCACGGCGAGACGTGGACGGTCGGAGCCGTCATCCTCGACCGGGACGGCCGGGCCTTCGCGCAGAGGCGCAGCCCCGGCCGCCGGCTCTTCCCCGACTGCTGGGACATCGTCGGCGGCCACGTCGAGCCCGGAGAATCTCCGCTGGACGCCCTCGCCCGCGAGGTCGAGGAGGAGACGGGCTGGCGCCTGCGCCGCGTCCGGCGCCTCCTCGGAATCACCACCTGGACCGGTGACGACGGGAACGGCATACGGCACGAGGCCGACTACCTCGTCGAGGTCGACGGCGACCTGGACCATCCAGCTCTGGAGTGGTCCAAGCACACCGCCTACGAGTGGTTCGGCCCCGACGACCTCCCCCGGCTCAAGGAGAACCGGCCCCCGGGGGAACACCTGATCCACGACCTCGTCGCAAGAGCCCTGCACGGGCGCTCGGACCGGGTCTAGTGCGGGAGAGCACTCGCATGAGGCTGCGCCTGACCGTCCACGAGGCCCGGCGGGGTTCGGAGGGGTTTCGGGTGGTCCGGCCGGTCCGGGTGCCGGAGTGCGCCGAACTGTTCGACGATGCCTGGTGGCTGAACGCGTACGTCGACCGGGACGCGGCCCTGCTCATGGCGGGGCTGTGGACCCTGGCGGCCACCTCGCCGCGCTCGCTGATCCACCTGCCCCTGCGCGGGCCCGCCCCGCCCGCGGGTTCCGGCCGGCTGGACCTCGTACTGCTGCACCACTCCCTGCAGTTGGCACCCGCCCGCTGGAAGGACGTGCGCCGCCGGCTCTCCCCGGGCCGGCCCCGGACCGTGGACCTGGTGCTCGCCGAGCCCGCCGAGTCGGAGTACGCGTCCCTGCACCACACGGAGAACCGGGACCGCTTCCACCAGAGCGTCCACGCCGAGACGCTCTTCATGACGGGCAGCGCCGCGGCCTTCCGGCGGGGCGCCGCGGTCTTCCTCGACGTGGCCCGCAACGGCCCCGGGCACGTCGTCGCGCACCCGGACCGCGCCTACCGGCACCGGCACTACTGCCGCACCGTGGACTGCGACGCCCGCTTCCGCGACATCCACGTCGAGTACCGCGAGGCGCCCGCGCCCGAGGACCCACCGCCGCCGTGACCACCACCGGGAGCAATGTGCCGCCCTTCGTCCACCGCATCACCAAGTACGACCCCGCCGACCGCGACCGGCACGGCCACTACACCGGCACCGAGGACACCGTCAGCGACCACGGGCCGGTCGAATCGGCCTACCTGGAGGCGATCGCCGCCTTCGCCGAGGAGAGCGGCGTCGACCGCCTGGCAGTACGCGAGCCCTGCGAGGGCGCTCTCTCCCGCACCCGGGCGCTCGGGCTCTTCCCCGAACGGCTGGAGCGCTCGCCCTACGGCGAGGGCCCCGGGGAAGAGGAGCCGCAGCGACCCGCCGACGAGGGGTTCTGGGCCCAGCTGCGCTGGCTCCTCGCCCTGCGGCGGGCCGTGGTCCTGGAGGAGGGGTACCTCTACAACGCCTCCCGCCGGCACCGCCTCACCGAGGGCACCCTCGATGCGGCACGAGCCCGGCTCACACCCCGTGCCCGGTTGACCGTGTGGCCGGACCTGTCCCCCGACGTCGGCGCGGTCCTCGCCGCCCTGCCCGAGGACGACACGGTGGAACTCATCTGGGAGGACAGTGAGGGGCTGATCACCAGCGTGATCGCCGACGAGTCCGACCACCAGCGTCTGACGGACCTGGTGGCAACCGCCCGAGCCGCGGCCGCCGTGCCCCTGACCCTCGACGGACGTCACCCGCTGCTCACCGCCGTCCTGCCCGACGCCGACGGCATCCTGCGCGCGCGGTGGAGGACCGGGCCCACCGCGAACGACCGGCTCTGGCCCCTCCTGAGCACCCTCCGCTGCCGGCGGACCGGCGAGGTCAGCGCCTGCGGGGTATGAGCGGCCAGGCCGGCTCGACCACGGTCGACGGATCCGCGGTGCGCCGCAGGTAGGCCTGCAACGAGACCGACTGTTCGGCCGCCGCGCGCACCTGGAGGTCGTGCAGGTCCGCCAACGGCATCGCCCCGACGGGCCGGTGCCTCTCGCCCAGGCTCCGCACCACGCGGGCGGCGGCCACCGCGTCCGCCCTCGCGTCGTGCGCCTCGTCGAGCGGGACCCCGTAGTGGGCGCACAGCGCGTGGAGGGCCCGCTTGCCCTTGCGGTACTTGTCCACGTGCTTGTCGATCACCAGCGGGTCGATGACGGGCCAGGGCCCGCCGCCCAGCCGCTCGCTGATCGACTCGACCCCGTGGCGCAGGCACTCCCGGTCCAGCAGCGACAGGTCGTAGCGGGCGTTCATCACCACCAGCGGGGTCCCGAGCCGCAGCCCCTGGGCGACGGCTCCCGCGATCTCCTCGACTGCGGGCGCGGCCGGCGCCCCGTGCGCCCGGGCGTGCTCCGTCGAGATGCCGTGGATCGCCGACGCCTGCTCGGGTATCGCCACCCCGGGATCGAGCAACCAGGTCCGCTGCCCCGACACGGACCCGTCCGGATCCAGCCGTACGACCGCCGCCGTGACGATGCGGTCGGTCTCCACGTCGGTGCCGGTGGTCTCCAGGTCGAAGGCCACCAACGGCCCGCTGAGCCAGCTCATCGGACGGCCCCCGCTCCGGCTCCGGTGCGGGCCGCCGGCCCGCACCGAGGCGTGACCCGGGACACATGCGGTCCGGCCGCCGCGGCCACCCCCGGCTCCGTACCCGTCGTCTCCAGGCCGAACCCGGCCAGCGCTCCCCCGTGCCACGCCTCCATGACGCGCCCCTCCCCCGTGTTTCCGGTCAACGCGTTTCAGCCTGCCACGAGGCACTGACACCCGGCACGGCCGCCCCCGCGTTCCCCCGGGGCCACGGTCAGGACACCGGCCGCGAGTCCTCCCACACCGACTCGAACTCCTCGCGGTAGGTCTGGAACAGCCCGTGGTCGGCGTCCTTCGGGACCCCCCGCCCGCCCCCGCGCAGCACCAGCACCGGCGCCTCCATGCCCCGGGCCCGCCGCAGGTACGACTGGACGACCGCGATGCCCGAGGACTGCCCCTCCACCAGGTAGGCGGTGAAGCGCGGGGTCTCGTCGAAGACGTGGATGTCGAAGCGCGAGGGGTCCTTGAGCCCGGCCCGCACCCGGCGCACGTGCAGGATGTTCATCTCCACCGACCGGCTGAGCTCGCCCTTGCGCAGCCCCAGCTCGCGCTCGCGCCGCTTGACGGCGCTGCTCGCCGGGTTCAGGAACAGCAGCCGCACCCGGCAGCCCGCCTCCGACAGCCGTACCAGCCGGCGCCCCGAGAAGTTCTGCACCAGCAGGTTGAGGCCTATGCCGATCGCGTCGAGCCGCCGCGCGCCCCCGAAGAGGTCCTCCGCCGGCAGCTGCCGCTGGAGCCGCACCCGGTCCGGGTGGACGGAGATGACGTCCGCGTACCGGTCGCCGACCAGGTCCTCGACGGCGTCGATGGGCAGCCGGTCCGCCGAGGGACTGCCGGAGCCCGCGCCCAGCACCTCCAGCAGCCGCGCCGAGGCGCGTTCCGCCTGCTCCAGCACCGCCCGCGACAGGGCCCGGTTGCGGGAGACCACGTTCCGCGTGACCTCCAGCTCGTCGAGCGCCAGCTCGATCTCGCGCCGGTCGTCGAAGTACGGCTCGAAGCACGGCCAGTGCTGGACCATCAGCTCCCGCAGCTGCGGCAGCGTCAGGAAGCTCAGCACGTTGTCGTCGGCCGGGTCGAGGAGGTAGCCCTTGCGCCGGCTGACCTCGCGCACGGCCACCGCCCGCTGCACCCACTCCTGTCCGGCGGGGCCGGCGGCCGCGACCACCCAGTCGTCCCCGCCGTGCACGGGCTCGTAGACGGGCCGTAGTACCGCGCCCACCACCGAGCGCAACCGCTGCTCGATGAGGTTCAGCCAGATGTACGCACGGCCCGCGCGCTGGGCCCGCGTACGGACCTCGCTCCACGCGTCCGTGCTCCAGTCCAGCTCGGCCCCGGCGCGGACCTCCCCGGCCGCCGGCTGGGCCAGCGACACCGCCGCCCCGGCCGCCGCCCCCGGAACACCACCTGGGGCGTCCGCCGGGCCGCCCTCCTGACCGCTGTCACCAGGGGGCAGCTCCAGACCTCCCGAGCTCACTCGTGCACCGCCTTCTGCGTCCGGACGCCCGTCTCCAGTGATCACGGAAGGGTACTCCGCGCGCGCGGCCCGATGCAGCCCGAAGCCGGCCGAGGTGATCCCGCGCACCCCGGTCCGGCCGTCCGTCGCACCATTATGTGATGCCCGGACGGTCTGGAGATCCGCCTATCAGCTCTCCGGTTCACTCGTCAGGAGCATCCCAAGTCCACGCGTGCGGAGTCTCTTTCGGGGAAGATTCGGCAGAGACGTGATCCGCGCCGGATCGACCGGACCAGGATGGAAAGAGTCGTTGCTGATGCAGGTCTGGCCGGGACAGGCGTATCCGCTGGGAGCCACGTACGACGGCGCCGGCACCAACTTCGCGGTCTACTCCGAGGCCGCCCGCCGCATCGAACTGTGCCTGCTGCACGACGACGGTTCCGAGACCGCCGTCGAACTGCGCGAGACGGACGCCTTCGTCCGGCACGCCTACCTCCCCGGGGTGATGCCCGGCCAGCGGTACGGCTTCCGCGTGCACGGCCCGTACGAGCCCGAGCGCGGGCTGCGCTGCAACGCGGCGAAGCTGCTGCTGGACCCGTACGCGCGGGCCATCAGCGGGCGGATCGACTGGGGCGAGGAGGTCTACGGCTACCACTTCGGCCGGCCCGACTCGCGCAACGACCTGGACTCGGCCCCGCACACGATGAGTTCGGTCGTGGTGAACCCGTACTTCGACTGGGCCAACGACCGGCCGCCGCGCCACGAGTACCACCACACCGTGCTCTACGAGGCCCACGTCAAGGGCCTGACCATGCGTCACCCGGACCTCCCCGAGGAGCTGCGCGGCACCTACGGGGCCCTCGCGCACCCGGCGGTCATCGGCCACCTGGTGAAGCTCGGGGTGACCGCGCTGGAGCTGATGCCCGTACACCAGTACGTCAACGACCACCGGCTCGTCAACGACGGGCTGAGCAACTACTGGGGCTACAACACCATCGGCTTCTTCGCCCCGCACAACGGCTACGCGTCCGGCGACCGGGGCCAGCAGGTGCTGGAGTTCAAGTCGGCGGTGCGGGCGCTGCACGAGGCCGGGATCGAGGTGATCCTCGACGTGGTCTACAACCACACCGCCGAGGGCAACCACCTCGGCCCGACCCTGTCCTTCCGGGGGCTGGACAACGCCTCGTACTACCGCCTGGCGGACGACCCCCGGCACTACACGGACACCACCGGCACCGGGAACTCGCTGCTGATGCGCTCCCCGCACGTGCTCCAGCTGATCATGGACTCGCTGCGGTACTGGGTCACCGAGATGCACGTGGACGGCTTCCGCTTCGACCTCGCGGCCACCCTGGCACGGCAGTTCCACGAGGTGGACCGGCTGTCGTCGTTCTTCGACCTGGTGCAGCAGGACCCGGTGGTCAGCCAGGTGAAGCTGATCGCCGAGCCCTGGGACCTGGGCGAGGGCGGCTACCAGGTGGGGAACTTCCCGCCGCTGTGGACCGAATGGAACGGCAAGTACCGTGACACAGTACGGGACTTGTGGCGCGGGCAGCCGCGCACGCTCGCGGAGTTCGCGGGGCGGCTGACGGGCTCCTCCGACCTCTACCAGGACGACGGGCGCAGGCCGCTGGCCTCCATCAACTTCACCACCTGCCACGACGGTTTCACCCTGAACGACCTGGTCTCGTACAACGAGAAGCACAACGAGGCCAACCGGGAGGGCAACCGGGACGGCGAGACCCACAACCGGTCCTGGAACTGCGGGGTCGAGGGCCCGACCGAGGACCCCGCGATCCTGGAGCTGCGCGAACGCCAGATGCGCAACTTCACCGCCACGCTGATGCTGTCGCAGGGCGTGCCGATGCTCAGCCACGGCGACGAGTTCGCCCGCTCGCAGGGCGGGAACAACAACGCCTACTGCCAGGACAACGAGCTGTCCTGGGTGACCTGGCCCGAACCGGGCAAACCCCCGCCCTCGCTGCTGGAGTTCACCCGGCGGATGGTGTGGCTGCGCCGCGACCACCCGGTGTTCCGGCGGCGCCGGTTCTTCCACGGCCGGCCGGTGGAGGGCACGCACGACGAGCTCTCCGACATCGCCTGGTTCACCCCGCACGGCGAGGAGATGCGGGCCCGGGACTGGCAGGCGCAGCACGCGCGGGCGCTGACGGTGTTCCTCAACGGGGAGGCGATCTCCGAGCCCGGCTCGCGCGGGGAGCGGATCACCGACGACTCGTTCCTGCTGATGTTCAACGCGGGCGCCGAGCCACAGGAGTTCACCGTCCCGGCGGGGCACGGCGCGCACTGGCGGCTCGTCGTGGACACCTCGCGGGCGGAGGTGCTGCCACCCGGCACCGGGCCGCAGTACGCGGCCGGCGACCGGGTGGCGCTGACGGGGCGATGCCTGGCGGTGCTTCAGCGGCCCGCGTAGCCGGGTGCCGGGCCCGCGGCCCCCGTCCCCTCGGGGGAGGAGGTCCGCTGGGCCGGGATGAACGCCTTGACGGGCTCCGCGGCGGCGTCGGGGGCCTGGGGCCGGGCCGAGGGCACGCGGGTGACCAGGGCGATCGCCAGGCAGAGCGCCGCCGCCCCCACGGCCACGGCGAAGGCTCCGGCGGGCCCGTACGACTCGGCGAGCCGCCCGGAGACGGCCAGCGCGGCGGCCTGCCCGGCCACCAGCGAACTGGCGGCGAAGGCCATGGACTCGGCGAGCCGGGAGGGCTCCACGACCCGCTCGGTGAGCGCGAACGCGGTGATCAGGTGCGGGGCGTAGGCGGCACCGAGGACGGTCACGACCGCGTACAGCGGCCACAGCGCGTCCGCGAACAGCAGCGGCACCGACAGCACCAGCGCCGCGCCCGTCGCCACCCGCCAGCGCAGCCGCAGCCCGAAGCGGGCCGGCAGCGCCCCCAGCGCGAGGCCCACGGCGGCGCTGACGACCCCCATGGCGGCGTACACGATGCCGGCCTGGCCGGGTACGCCCAACTGGGCGGTGAGCGAGGCGATTCCGGCCTGGCAGGCGCCGAACATGGCGCCCTGGAGGGCCAGGGAGCCCCGTACGGCGTGGACCACGCGCGGCTGCCGGCCCGCCCCGGCCCCCCGGCCGCTCGGCCGCCCGGGGTTCCCGGCCGTGACGGCGGCGGTCGGGTGCAGGGCGTAGGCGGTGCCGAAGACGGCGACGAGGGCGGCCGCGCCGCCGAGGGCGACGGCCGGGTGCAGGGCGAGCGCGGCGAGGCCGACGAGGGCCGGGCCGAAGACGAAGGAGACCTCGTCGAGGGTGCCCTCCAGCGAGTGCACGGCCCCCACCACGCCCTCGCCGGCCTTCGCGCGGTGCGCGAGCGCCACGGAACGGGTCCGGGCGAGCGGCCCGATCAGCGGTACGGAGGCCCCGGCGACGGCGCCGACGGCGGCGAGCGGGACGGTCGCCAGACCCGCGAGGGCCCCGGCGACCAGGGCGGCGGTGGCCACGGCGTTGACCGCCGCCGCGGCCAGGACGACGGGGCGCTGCCCGTGGCGGTCGGCCAGCCGGCCCAGGACGGGCCCGAAGACCACCTGGCCGGCGGAGAGCGTGCCGCCGACGATGCCGGCGGTGGCGAGGGAGCCGCTGGTCTCTGACACCAGCAGGACGCTCCCGAACTGGGACATCGCGACGGGCAGTCGGGCGAAGAACGAGACGAGCGGGAGGAGGGGCCCGGTCAGGGCGATGACGTGTCGGTAGGTGCTGACGCTTGAAGCCACTTGATCAACACTAACGCGCCGCAGTCACCCGGATGCATTGGGTAATGGCACGGAATCGCGCGGGCTGGGTACGTACGTTCTCATGAGCCAGCGGCATTCAATCAGCCAATCGGAATCCGACGTTCAGAAACCCGTCATTCCGGCGTCGACGTACCGTCTCCAGCTGACGCCCGCCTTCCCCTTCGCGGCCGCCGAGGCGGCCGTACCGTACCTCGCCTCCCTCGGCGTGTCCCACCTCCACCTGTCCCCCGTCCTGGAGGCCGTGCCGGGCTCCGACCACGGGTACGACGTCACCGACCACGGGCGGGTCCGCCACGAGCTCGGCGGCGAACGGGGCCTGCGCGCACTGGCGGCGGCCGCACGGGAGCACGGGCTCGCGCTGGTGCTCGACATCGTGCCGAACCACATGGCGGTACCGGCACCGCTGCGGCTGAACCGGCCGCTGTGGGAGGTGCTGCGCGAGGGGCCGGGGTCGCCGTACGCGCGGTGGTTCGACATCGACTGGGAGGCCGGGGGCGGGCAGGTGCTGCTCCCGGTACTGGCCGGGCCCGACGAACGCTACGAGGTGGACGCCGGCGCGGGACTGCTGCGCTGCGGGAACTGGGAGTTCCCGCTGCGCGCCGGGACGGCCGGGCTGCCGCTGCCCGGGCTGCTGGCCGCCCAGTGGTACCGGCCGGCCTGGTGGCGCGAGGCCCGCACCGCGCTCAACTACCGCCGGTTCTTCACCATTTCGGACCTCATCGGGGTCCGGGTGGAGGACCCCGCCGTCTTCGCCGCGACCCACGCCAAGGTGCTGGAACTGGTCCGGGACGGGGTGGTGGCGGGCCTGCGCATCGACCACGTCGACGGCCTGGCCGACCCCGAGGCGTACCTGCGGCGGCTGCGGACCGAGGTGGGCGCCGGCTGCTGGGTGGTCGTGGAGAAGATCCTGGCCCGCCACGAACGCCTCCCCCCGGCGTGGCCGGTGGCGGGCACCACCGGATACGACGCCCTGCACCGGGTGGACGGGGTGTTCACCGACGGGGCGGGCGCCGCCGAACTGGCCCGCGCGTACGCCGAGTCGACCGGTGGCGGCTCCTGGGAGGAGACGGCCTCGGCGGCGGCCCGGGAGGTCCTCACCGGCGACCTGGCGGCCGAACTGGGCACCTTGGAGCGGTGGGCGGGCGACCCGGAAATTTCCCCGGCTGTAAGGGAGTTGCTCATCGCCTCACCGGTGTACCGGACCTACCCGGGCGGGCCGGGCCCGTCGGCGCAGACCCTGGAACGGGCCGCCGCACGGGCCGGGACGGCCGCGGTGGACGGCGTACGGGACCTGCTGCTGCGGAACCCGGCCTTCGCGGCCCGCTTCGCCCAGACCTCGGCGGCCCTGCGCGCCAAGTCCCTGGAGGACCGCGCCTTCTACCGCTGGGCCCCGCTCCTGTCGGCGACGGAGGTCGGTGGGGAGCCGGGCGCCCCGGCGGTGTCGGTGGCGGAGTTCCACGCGTACTGCGCGGAACGGGAACGGGACTGGCCGGCCGCGGGGACGGTCCTGTCCACCCACGACACGAAGCGCAGCGCGGACGTACGGGCACGGATCGCGGTGCTGTCGCAGGCGCCCGGGGCCATGGGGGAGGTGGACGGCTCCGACCCGCAGCTGGCCTGGGCGGCCCGGCAGAGCGCGCTCGGACTGGGCGACGCCCCCGAGCGGGCCCCCCGGCTGGCGGCGGCCCTGCTGAAGACCGCCCGGGAGGCGGGGCTGCGCACCACCTGGACCGACCCCGACGAGGCGTACGAGGCGGGCATCGCGGATCTGGTACCCCCGTCCCGGGTGGAGCTGCCCCCGGAACTGGCGGAGGCGGCCCGGGCCAACGTGCTGGGCATGACCCTGCTGCACCTGGCCATGCCGGGGGTGCCGGAGGTCTACCAGGGCTCCGAGTACGAGTTCCGCGCCCTGGTGGACCCGGACAACCGCCGCCCGGCCACCTTCCCCGCCGAGACCCTGGCCGCCCTGGACGCGGGCACCGCCCCGCTGACCCTCGCGGAGGAGAAGCTCGCCCTGACCGCCACCCTGCTCCGCCTCCGCCGCACCCGCCCGGCCGTGTTCAGGGGCTACGCCCCGCTGACGGCGCACGGCCCGGCCGCGGACCACTGCCTGGCCTTCGCCCGCCCGGGCGGCCTGGTGGCGGTGGCCACCCGCCTCTCCCACCGCCTGGCCCGAGCGGGCGGCTGGCGCGACACCACCCTCCCCCTCCCCCCGGGCGCCTGGCTCCCGGCACACGGCCCCCGCCCCCAGTCCCCGCACGAGGGCGAGGTCCGACTGTCGCGGCTCCTGGGGCCGGGGGCGGTGGCGGTGCTGGTGCGGGCGGGGTAGGGGGGTGGCCGGGTCTCGGTGGGGCGGTCTCAGAGAAGGGTTGGGGTTTTCCCGTCAGTCTCATCGTCCTTCCGCGTCGGGCCGGCCTGTCAAGGGCGCTCCTTCGTCGCGTCGCT
>NZ_JBEZWL010000163.1:0-15439 GCF_040648015.1 Streptomyces sp. NPDC029216
CCCCCCCCCCCCCCCCGCGCCCCCCGCCCCGCCGGCCCCGGCGGCCGCCGAGCCCGCGCCCTGGACCCCGCCGCTCTCCACCCGGGGCCGGTACATCGTCGATGCCCGGGGCGACCGCTTCCGCCTGCGCTCCGGCAACTGGGACGGCGCCCAGGGCTCCTGGAGCGGCTCCGGCGACCGCGCCGACCCCGCTGCGCACCACGCGGGCCAGGACTCCCACGGCATCCCCCTCGGCCTGGACCGCGTCCCCCTGCCCGCCCTGCTCGCCGACTTCCGCGCGCTCGGCCTCAACAGCGTCCGGCTGCCCTTCTCCAACGAGATGCTCCACACCACCGCCCCCGTCCCGGACGCCGCCGTCGCCGCCAACCCGGCCCTGCGCGGCCGCACCCCGCTCCAGGTCTACGACGCCGTCGTCGCCGCCCTCACGGACGCGGGCTTCGCCGTCATCCTCAACAACCACACCGGAACCACCCGCTGGTGCTGCGGCCTCGACGGCAACGAGCGCTGGAACAGCACCCGTTCCACCACCCAGTGGGCCGACGACTGGGTCTTCCTGGCCCGCCGCTACCGCGACAACCCCCGCGTGGTCGGCGCCGACCTCTACAACGAGGTGCGCCGCGACACCTGGGACGACCCCAACTGGGGCCTCGGCGACGCCCACGACTGGCAGGCCGCCTCCCAGGAGGCCGCCGACCGGATCCTGACCGAGGCCAACCCGAACCTGCTCATCGTCGTCGAGGGCATCAACTGGACGGGCATCCCCGCCGACGGCCTCCCGCACGGCCGCCCCGCCCTCACGCCCGTCCGCACCCTCTCCCACACCCTCGTCGTCTCGAACAAAATGGTCTACTCGGCCCACTTCTACGGCTACACCGGCCCCCACCACAGCGGCGCGACCGGCCTGGGCGAGACCCATGACCCCCGCTACCAGGACATGAGTCGGGCCCAGCTCGAACAGACCCTCTACGACCAGGCCTTCTTCGTCTCCGCCGAGACGGGCACGCACTTCACCGCCCCGGTGTGGATCAGCGAGTTCGGCATCGGCGCCGACGAGACCGGCGCCGCCCCGCGCGCCTGGTTCCAGAACATGACCGGCTACCTCGCCTCCTCCGACGCCGACTTCGCGTACTGGCCGCTCGTCGGCTGGACCACCACCGTCCAGGGCGCCCCCGGCGGCGACAGCTGGGCCCTGCTCCGCTACGACACCGCCGGCCGGCGCAGCGGCGTCCTCGACCCCGCCGACTGGCGCACCGCCCCCTTGACCGCGCTGACCGCCGCCGCCGGCCGCACCGGCCCCGTTCCCGCCACCCCCGCCTGGTACCAGCTCAGCACCGACCACCGCGACCACAACGCCTCGCTGCTCACCCGCGCCGGCGGCGACTGGGACGGCGGCGCCCGCAAGGCGGTCTGCCCCGACGGCTCGCGCCTGTCCGGCCTCAGCCACACGGGCGGACGGGGTCTGTGCTCCACCTCGGACCTGCGCGCCCCGGGCGGCGGCCAGACGGTGGTCCGCGACGAGTCCCACGTCCCGCCGGGTGGCGACTGGGCCACCGGCTACACGAAACTCCAGTGCCCCGCCGGACGGTTCCTCATCGGCTACAGCCTGCGCGGCGAGCGCGTCTCGGCGGCCCTCTGCGCCCCGGCCCGCGTCCCGCTGCCGGAGGCCGGCGGCCGAACGGTGTGGTTCGACCGGGGCGACGACCGCCCGGCCGGGAACCCGGGCGGCGACTACGCCCGGGGCCACTACAAGGGCCAGTGCCTGCCCACCGAGTACGCGGCGGGCATCGCCTTCACCGCCCGGGCCGGCTTCCGCCCCTCCCCGGCGTCCCTGCTGTGCCGGGCGCTCCCGACGGGCTGAGCGGTCCGCGCGCGGGCGGCCGCGAGGCCCCCGGGCGCGGCACACCGTTCGGCATGCGGTGGGTCAAGTACGGTGCCCCGCACGGCGATTCGCCCTAGGGTGCGCCCGTACGGACAAACGGACATCGAACTGGGGGGTTCATGCGTAGATCCAGAGGGCTGGCAGCCGCTCTCGCCCTGTCCCTGGCCGGCACCGGGGCGGTCGTCGGACTCGGGCTCGTCCCGCAGGCCGCCGCCATCACCCCGCCCGTGGCCTTCACCGCCGACGCCCTGCCCACCTGGCAGCCCAACGGCATCGTCTGGGCCCTCGCCGAGGCCGGAGGCACCGTCTTCGCAGGCGGGACCTTCTCCGCCGTACGCCCGCCGGCCGGCGCGGCGGGCAGCGAGCAGGAGGCGGTGAACTTCGCCGCCTTCGACGCGGCGACCGGCGCCCCGACCTCCTGCCACCTGTCCTTCACCATCGGCAGCGGCACCGCCACCGTCCGCGCGCTCACGCTCTCGCCGGACAAGAAGACGCTCTATGCGGGCGGTTACTTCGGCGCGGTCAACGGCACCCCGGTCTCCAGCATCGCCGCCGTAGACGTGGCCAGCTGCACCGTGAAGCCGAACTTCCGCCCCGCCTTCGCGGCCACCGTACGGGCCATCGCCGTCACCGCCGACACCGTCTACGCGGGCGGCGACTTCCTCACCGTGGCCGGCCAGCCGCGCCGGCGCTTCGCCGCCGTCGCCGCGGGCGACGGCGCGCTGCGCCCCTTCACGGCCGACGCCGACGAGCCGGGCCGCGCCGTCGAAGTCACCCCGGACGGCAGGAACGTCCTGCTCGGCGGTGACTTCTTCACCGTCAACGGGGCCGGCACGCACGCGCTGGCCGTCGTCGACGCCGCCAGCGGAGCCCTCACCAAGGGCTACCCCGGCTTCATCGAGACCAACTCCGTCGTCAAGGACATCGCGACCGACGCCACCGGCTTCTACACCGCCAACGAGGGCACCGGAGGCGGGGTCTTCGACGGCCGCATCGCGCTCAACCTGGCCGACTTCAACCAGCGCTGGCGCGACACCTGCCTGGGAGCCACCCAGGCCGTGCTGCCGTACCAGAACGTGCTCTACAGCGCCTCGCACGCGCACGACTGCTCCAGCGTCGGCGAGTTCCCCGACGGTCAGCGCCACCACCTGCTGGCGCAGCCCACCACGGGCATGGGCAAGCTGGGCTGGGCGCCCGACACCAACGACGGCGTGGGCGAGGGCATCGGCCCGCGCGTGATGACCGTCGGCTCCCAGGGCGGCGCCCAGTACCTGTGGGTGGGCGGCGAGTTCACCACCGTCAACGGGGCCGCGCAGCAGAGCCTGACGCGCTTCTCCTCCGCCAACGACACGGGCGCTCCGACGGTTCCCGTCGCGAGCGCGGCGAGCGTGAAGCCCGGCGAGGTCCAGGTGCGCTGGCGCACCAGCCTCGACCTGGACGACAGCGCGCTCACCTACCGGATCTACCGCAACGGCTCCGCCACCCCGATCGGCACCGTCACCGCGGACTCGCTGTTCTTCAAGCGCCCGCAGGCCTCCTGGACCGACGCGACCGCCCAGCCCGGCCAGTCGTACACCTACCGGGTGACGGCCACCGACGCGGCGGGCAACGTCAGCGCCCTCTCCGCGCCGGCGAGCGTGACCGTCCCGACCTCGGTGGAGGCCTACCCGAACCAGGTCCGCACGGACGGCGCCCAGCTGTACTGGCGCTACGACGACACCGTCCTGCCGTACGTCGCGGACTCCTCGGACGGCAACCAGGCGGGCGTGGACCACTACGCCCCGGCCCTGCGCCAGACCCCGGGGGCGGTGGCCGGAGCGAGCACGGCCATCGGCTTCAACGGCACCGACGCGCACGTGTACGGCGACCGGCGCCAGACGGTGGGCAGCACCTACAGCATCGAGACCTGGTTCAGGACGAACACCACCCGCGGCGGCAAGCTCGTCGGCTTCGGCAGCCGGCAGATCAACGGCAGCAGCCAGTACGACAAGCACATCTACATGACCGATGACGGCCGGCTGGTCTACGGCGTCTACACCGGCGCCACCCGCACCATCACCACCGCCGCCGCGTTCAACGACGACAAGTGGCACCACGTCGTCGCCACCCAGGGCCCCGGCGGGATGACCCTGTACGTGGACGGCGTCCCGCGGGGCAGCCTCAACGTCACCACCCACGAGAACTTCGCGGGCTACTGGCGCGCCGGCTTCGACGGCCTCGGCGGCTGGCCGGACCGGCCCACGAGCGAGCACTGGGCGGGCCGGCTGGACGAGACCGCGATCTACCCGAACGTCCTGAGCCCGGCGCAGGTGCAGAACCACTTCGCCCTGGCCACCGCCCCGGCCGACTCGGTCGTCGAGGTCACCGCGGCCGAGGACACGTACGCCAACGCGGGCGCCCCGGACTCCAACTACGGGACCTCCGCCTCCCTCGCCGTCCGCGGGACCCCCCTGTACACGAGCTACCTGCGCTTCGCCCTGCCGGCCGCCCCGGCGGGCAAGGTCCTCAAGTCGGCCACGCTCAGCGTGAAGACCAGCACCATGGCCGGCGCCGGCACCACCGACACCGTCTCGGTCGTCCCGGTCACCGGTACGTGGACGGAAGCCGGCACCACGTACAACAACCGCCCGGCCACCGGCGCTCCGGCCCTCGGCGGCTTCCCCGGCATAGCGGACGGCTCGGCGGTCCACACCGCGGGCCTGAACACGGCCGCCGTAGCGGGCGCCCTGGGCGGCTCCTACGCCCTGGCGCTGACCAGCGCCGGGACCGACGCCCTGTGGCTGTGGTCCTCGGAGGCAGCGGCCGGCGAGGGCACACCGCGACTGACCCTGACCTTCGGGTAGCCCGACGCGGGCGCGTCTCACCCTCCGGGGTGGGGCGCGCCCACTTCCAGGAAACGGCGGCCGCGCGGGCCCCGGTAGAGCAGGCAGTCCCAGCCGTGGCGTTCCAGTTCCGCCGCGCAGGCCGCCAGCCGCTCCCGCTCCTCGCCGGCGGCCCCGCTCCCGGGAGGTCCGGGCCAGGTGACCTCCACCCGGTCCGGCCCGGCCGCCACCCGGTAGCCCGCACGGCAGCGGCGGCCCCCGGCGTCCACCGCCGACGGCGGGAACCCCGCCGCCTCCAGGACGAGGGCCACCGCGCGCGGCATCGCCCGCAGCTCCCACGGCGCGGGCGCGGCGGCGGAGCCCGTCAGCAGGCGGCGGATCTGCAGCAGCCCCTCGTACGCCGTGCGCAGCTCGGCCGCCCGCGCGGCGCCGGACGGCTCCGGGCCGTCGCCCGTCGCGGGCTCGAAGCCCTGCCCCTGGGGATCCGCCACCACGCCCGCCCTCCGCCACCTGAGTACCCCGGGTCCAACGGCCTGAGTATCCGCCCGGATTCCCCGGAGCGGCGCCGCTGCTGGAATGACGGCATGACCGCACCGACCCCCCGCCCGCGCCTGCGCCAGGTGACCTGCGCCGGCTCCGCCCTCGCCGTGGCCCTCGTCCCGCTCGTGGTCGGGGTCCTCGTCGCCAAGGGGATGGCCACCGACCCGCACGCCCCCGTCAACGCCCTGATCACCGGCGGCGGCCAGCGCGCCGGGCTGCCGCGCGCCGAATGGAGCCGGCGCGGCCACAGTGCGATGCGCCGGCTGCGGACGGCCCGCCGGGCGGTCCGCGGCCGGTGCGCGGCGGTCCGGAGGCCGACGGCCCCCGGAGCCCGGTGAGCCACTGGTCCCGGTCCTCGGGGCGGGCCGGCGCCAGGCCCCGGCCCCGCGTGCGTGGTGGTCAGCGGCCGTACTGGCGGACGCACAGGTCGACGATGGAGGGCGGGACGGCCCCCTCCGCCGCCGCGCACAGGTCCTCCCCGCGCTGCGGGCGCGGGGCCGCGCGGCGCGGGGGCAGGGGCTTGGGCGGCCTGGCGTGCCGGGGCGCGGCGGGCTTCGCCGGGTGCTCGGCGGGCGGGCCGGCCGTGCGCGCGGGCGGCGCGGGGGTGGGGGCCGGGTCGGGCTCGGGATCCGGTTCGGGGACCTCGCCGAGGGGGAGGGGCAGGGCCGGCGGGGCCACGGCGGGCCGGGCGGGGTCCGGGGCACCGGAGGGCGGTGCGGAACCCCGGGCGGGGCCCGGGACACCGGGCTCCGGGCCGACGGAGACGCAGCCGGCGCCGGTCAGGAGGGCCAGCAGGGAGAGGGGCAGGGCGGCCCGGCGTAACAGCACGTGACCACCATGCCGTAGTCCGGGGCGGCCCGGCCGCCCCGCTCACGCTTCCGGGTGACGGGGGAGCGGGAAGGGCACCGCTCGCGGGCTCCGGTGAACCGATTCTCCACAGGGGTGGCCGGAAAGGGCCCGGCGGGTCGCAGAATGGGCACGAACGCGATCGGCACGGCACGGCAGTGCGGGCGACGGGGGAGGCGCGACCCCCGGGGCCTGGTGCCGCCGTGCCCCGTTCACCGTCCGTCCGCCCCCGCCCCGTACGGAGTGCCGAGCATGACCGAACCAGCCGCGTCCAGCGTTCCCCCGACCACCCCGCACCCGGACCGCCGACCCCTGAAGGAGTGGGCGGCCGTCGCCGCCGTCTCCCTCGGGATCTTCTGCCTGATCACCTCCGAACTCCTGCCCGTCGGACTGCTCACCCCCGCCGGCGCCGACCTGCACGTCTCCGACGGCACCGCCGGCCTGATGGTGACCGTCCCCGGGCTGGTCGCCGGCTTCTGCGCGCCGCTCGTCACCGTCGGCGCCGCCCGGCTCGACCGGCGGCACCTGCTGTGTGCGCTCATCGGCCTGATGGCCGCCGCCAACCTCGCCGCCGCCCTCGCTCCGGACTTCACCGTCGTCCTGGCCGCCCGGCTGCTCGTCGGCATCAGCGTCGGCGGCTTCTGGGCCGTCGCGGGCGGCCTCGCCGTCCGGCTGGTCCCCGAGCACCGCGTCGGCCGGGCCACGGCCCTGATATTCGGCGGCGTCCCGACCGCCTCGGTGCTCGGCGTCCCCGCCGGGACCCTCCTCGGCGAACTCGGCGGCTGGCGGACGGCCTTCGCGGCCGTCGGAGCCCTCGGCGCGCTCACCCTGGCCGCACTGCTCCTGCTGCTGCCCGCGCTGCCCCCGGCCGGGCCCGTCACCTTCCCGGAACTGCCCGCCCTGCTGAGGGGCAACGCGGGGGTCCGCGCCGGGGTGGCCGTGACCTTCCTGGTGGTCACCGGCCAGTTCGCCGCCTACACCTTCGTCCGCCCGATCCTGCGGGACGTCTCAGGCGTCGACGCCGGCTTCGTCAGCACCCTCCTGCTCGGCTACGGACTCGCCGGAGTCGCCGGCAACTTCCTGGCCGGGCCGCGCGACGCCCGCCGTACCCTGCTCACGGTCAGCGCCACCCTCAGCGTGGTGCTGGCGCTGATCGCCGTCCTGCCGGGGGCCGCCGCCGGGACCGGCCTGCTGGTGCTCTGGGGCCTGTTCTACGGCGGGGTCTCCGTCAGCCTGCAGGGCTGGATGCTCAAAGCCGCACCCCGGGCCGCCGAGGCCGCGTCCTCGCTGATGGTGGCCATGTTCAATTTCGCCATCGCGGCGGGCGCGCTCGTCGGCGGCCTCGCGGTGGACCGGATCGCCGTGCCCGCCGCCCCGCTGACGGGTGCCGCCCTGATGCTGTCGGCCGCCCTCACGGTGGCGGTGCACCTCCGCCGCCGGAACGCGGAGCCGGGCCCGGGCGCCGGCGCGGCCGCCGGTTCGGAGGGCGGAGAACGGAAGGATGGGACAGATCGGACACCCGGCTTGACCGAACCGGCCCCGGACGGAAAGAGTCCGCTCGATGACGACCGCTTGAGCCGCACTCCGGAGTTGCCCCAGATGCCGATATCCGTCCGCTCTTCGCTCACCGTGCCGGCCATGGGAACGGGCCAGGCCCCGGCCGCCCGGCGGCGCAGGGCCTGACCGGCTGGTCGGGAGCCGGTGCCGCACCGCCGCACCGGCTCCCGCCGTGCCGGGAGACAACCGTGTCCCCACACCCCGATGAGAGCGGGCCCGAGCCCGACGACCGCCTGTTCGTGCGCCCCTACGTCGCCGCCTCCGACGGCCCGTCCGGCGCGCACCCCGTCTGGCCGATGTTCCCGGAACCGGATGAGGCGCCGACGGTACCCCTGCCGCGCGTGTCGGCCGCACCCCCGGCCGATCCGGCCGCGCGGGCACTTCGCCCCGAGCCCCGGCGGCGGAGCAGCCGGCTGCCGCTGGCCGGCCTCGCCCTACTGGCGCTGGCCGGGACGGGCCTGCTGGTGTTCCTGATAGGCGGGTCCGAACCGGAGACCGAGCCGTCCTCCGGCCGCCCCGACCTGGCCCTGCCGGCGCTGCCCGCCCGCAGCCCCGGCGCGGGGGAGCCCGACGTGCGCAGCCAGGCCGCCGGCGCCTCGCCCTCCGCCGCCAAGCGGAGCCCCAGCCCGTCCTCGTCCTCCGCCAAGCCCTCGACGAGCGCCGCGACCGGCACGCCCACGACCCCGGGCACGGGTTCGGGGACCCTGCGCCCGGGAGACAAGGGGCCCGAGGTACGGGCCCTCCAGGAACGGCTGTACGAGCAGGGGTTCACGTACGTCCGGGTGACCGGGGTCTACGACAGCCAGACCAAGCGCGGGGTCTCGCAGCTCCAGCACGACCGGGACATCAAGGGCGACCCGAACGGCGTGTACGGCCCCGCGACCCGCGCGGCCTTCGGCTGACGGCCGGCCTCACCGGCCGCCGGACACCCGGAGCACCGCTCCCGTCGTGAACGAGGCGTCCTGCGACAGCAGCCACGCGATGGCCCCGGCGATCTCCTCCGGCTGCCCCGGCCGCCCCAGCGGGGTCGCGCCCGCCGTGCGGGCGGGGCGGTCCGGGTCGCCCATCGTGGCGTGCATGTCGGTCTCGATGACGCCGGGCGCCACCGCGTTGACCCGGATGCCCTCCGGCCCCAGCTCCTTGGACAGCCCCACGGTGAGGGCGTCGATGCCCGCCTTCGTCGCCGCGTAGTGCACGTACTCCCCGGGGCTGCCCAGGGTGGCGGCCGCGGACGAGACGTTCACGATGGCCCCGCCGCCCCCCTCCGCCATGTCCCGGGCGGCCCGGCGGCAGCACAGCAGGTAGCCGAGCAGGTTCACCTCCACCACCCGCCGCAGGTCCTCGGTCCGCGCATCGGCGAGGCGGCCCAGCGGGCCGGTCACCCCGGCGTTGTTGACCAGGCCGGTGACCCGGCCCAGTTCGGCCCCGGCGACGTCGAAGAGCCGCTCCACGGCACGCTCCTCCGAGGTGTCACCGCGCACCGTCACACACCGCGCGCCCGCGGCCCGTACCCGCTCGGCCGTGGCCTCGGCGGCCGCCTCGTCCCGCGCGTACCCCAGCACCAGGTCATGTCCCTCGGCAGCGAGCCGCACACAGGCCGCCGCGCCGATGCCCCGGCTTCCTCCGGTGACGACGGTGACGTGACGACGTGCCATGTGGGCCTCCAGGGCGTGCTGTTGCGCGGACGGATGCCCGCGCGCCGCGCAGGCTAACACCCGGATATCCGCTGGACCAGCGGAAATGGTGGGCCGGACAGTGGTCGGGCCGTACCAGCCGTTCGATCCGAGGAGCCGCCCGTGTCCACCCTTCGCGTCACCGTCGAGGAACTGACCGTCCACCCGCACCCGAACGCCGACGCCCTCGAACTCGCCCAGGTCGGCCTCTACCGCGCCGTCGTCGCCAAGGGCGCCTACCGCACCGGGGACTTCGCCCTCTACATACCCGAGCAGGCCGTCCTGCCCGCCGCCCTCGTCGAGGAGCTCGGCCTGACCGGCCGGCTGGCCGGGAGCTCCCACGACCGGGTCAAGGCCGTCCGGCTGCGCGGGGAACTCTCCCAGGGCCTGGTGTGCCGGCCCCGCGCGCTCGACGGCGTCGACCTGGAGCAGGCCGCCAAGGAGGGCACCGACTTCGCGGAGGCCCTGCGCATCGTCAAATGGTCGCCGCCGATCCCCACCACCATGAGCGGGGAGGTCGAGGCGGCCCCCGGTCTGCTGCCCTGGGTGGACGTCGAGAACCTCCAGCGCTACCCGCACATCTTCGAACCGGGCGAGCCCGTCGTCCTCACGGAGAAGCTCCACGGCACGGCCTGCCTGATGACCTACCTGGCCGACGAAGGCAAGGTCCTCGTCTCCTCGAAGGGCTTCGGCGCGCGCGGCCTCGCCCTCAAGGAAGACGGGCGCAACGTCTACTGGCGGGCCGTACGCGGCCACGGCGTGGCACGGGCCGCCGCCCGGCTCGCCGAGCGCCTCGGCGCCACCCGCGTCGGCGTCTTCGGCGAGGTGTACGGCGCCGGCGTGCAGGACCTGCCGTACGGGGCCCAGGCCAAGGCCGCCGACACCCCGCCCGGCTTCGCCGTCTTCGACGTCTCCGCCGAGATCGACGGCCAGGTGCGCTGGCTGGACCCGGCGCAGGTCCTGGAGGACGGCGAACTCCCCCTGGTCCCCCGGCTCTACGAGGGCCCGTACGACCTGGAGACCGTCCTGGAGCTGGCCAGCGGACGGGAGACCGTCTCCGGGCGGGGCCTGCACCTGCGCGAGGGGGTCGTCATCCGGCCCGCCGCCGAGCGCTACAGCCCCGTGGTCGGCGGCCGTGCCATCGCCAAGGCGGTCAGCCCGGCCTACCTGACCCGCAAGGGCGGCACCGAGTACGAGTGAGCGGCCCGCGTTGCGCTGCGGGGTCCGCGGATCCGTTCGTGGTGAGATGGGGCCATGTCACAGGACCAGCCCACCATGCGGGCGATGGCGTACGACAAGTACGGCGGACCGGAGGTGCTGGCCGAGACCCGGCTCCCGGTCCCCAAGGTCGCCCCCGGGGAGGTCCTCGTCCGCGTGCGGTGCGCAGCGGTCAACCCGGTCGACTGGAAGATCATGGCGGGCGGGCTCGACGGCCTGATGGACGTCGTGTACCCGGTGGTCCCGGGCTGGGACGTGTCCGGCACCGTCGAACGGATCGGCATCGACGTCCCCGAGTTCTCCCCGGGCGACGAGGTCATGGCCTACGCCCGCAAGGACTACGTGCACGGCGGCACCTTCGCCGAGTTCGTCTCGGTCCCCGTACGGGCCCTCGCGCGCAAGCCCGCCTCGCTCGACTGGCGGCAGGCGGCCGGCCTGCCGCTGGCCGGGCTGACCGCCTACCAGCTGCTGACCCGCCTCGGCACCGGCAAGGCCGACACCGTCCTCGTCCACGGCGCAGCGGGCGGGGTCGGCTCCCTCGGCGTGCAGATCGCCCGCGCCCTCGGCGCCCGCGTCATCGGCACCGCCTCCCCCCGCAACCACGACCGGCTCCGCGACCTGGGCTGCGAACCCGTGGAATACGGGGACGGCCTCACCGACCGGGTCCGCACCCTGGCCCCCGACGGCGTCACCGTCGTCGCGGACTTCGTCGGAGGCGTCCTGGACGTCACCACGGCCGTGCTCGCCCCGGGCGGCCGGCACGCCTCCATCGCCGACCACACGGTCCTCGGCGCGGGCGGCCAGTGGATGTGGGTCCGCCCCGTGGGCGAGGACCTCACGGCCCTGGCCCGTCTCGCCGACGAGGGCCGCCTGACGGTCACCGTCGCCGAGACCTTCCCTCTCTCCGCCCTGGCGGAGGCCTTCACCCTCAACCAGGCCGGCCACACAGCAGGCAAGATCGTCATCGAACTCTGACGCCGCGCTGTCAGCCCCAGACAGCCGCCGGACGCCTCACAACGACGAGCGCGTAGCGATCTGACGCGCCGGGGCAGCCCGGAATCAAGATCGGGACCGGCTACCGGCGAGGCGGCCCCTGTCCCGCCCGTCCGACCCCGCCCCCGCCCCTCAGACCAACTCCGGCACCTCCCCACCCTCCGCCCACCGCACCTCCACCCCCGGCAGCCCCCCGGCCCACGCCCCCGTAAGGGCGCCCAGGGCGGCGGCGTCCGGTAGGGCCGGTCCGGACCCCAATCCGACCGCGTAGCGGGCCAGTGTCGCCGAGCGTTCGAAGGGGCGGGGCCAGGCGTGGACCTCCGTCATCCCCGCCTCCTCCAGCACGGCGAGCAGGGCGCGCAGCCGGCCCCGAGCCCGGCCCAGATTTTCCTCGAACTCCCCAACACCGTCCCCCCGTACGGTCACCACCGCCCACGCCGCGTGCCGCCGATGCAGCGGAGGCGCCATCAGGATCCGGGCAAGGCCCCCCGACCCTTCCCCCTCTCCCTCCAACAGCTCCCAAGCCTCGTACAGCTCCCGCACCACCAGGTCCCGCAGACCCACGCCGACCTGAGCCGTACAGCTACGGACCGGCGCCGACGGCGTCAGGACGGTCATCGGTCCCACCCCCGCACCGCCGGAGCCCACCGGCTCCAGGGAGACCGGCTCGCTCCAGTCCCAGGCGGCCCAGGTCCCGAAGAACTCCCGCCGCAGCGCAGCCGGCGACCGCTCCCCTGCCTCCCGCGCCTCCCGAACCGTCCGCGCCGCCAGCACGGACCAGGCCAGCCCCGGCAGGCCCCCGAAGGGCGCCGAGTCCAGCCCCCGGGCCCGCGCCCAGGCCTTGACCTCCCGAGCCAGCCCGGCGAACGCGGCGTGCTCCGCACCCACCGACCGCCGTACGGCCTCCGCGTCCGACACCGCGCTCAGCGCCACCGCCGCCGCCTCGCCGAGCTCCGCCCGCCGGGCCACGGCCCGCGCCGGCTCCAGCCCGCCCGAGCCGACCACCACCAGGTCCACGTCCAGCCCCGACACCCGCAGCCGCAGCCCCGGCACCCGGGCCCCCGACACCTCCCGCAGCCGCTCCGCCTCCGGCAGCGCCTCCGCCACCCGCGCCCGCAGCGCCCCGGCATCGGCCACCCCCGGCACCACGGCCACCAGATCCAGGTCGGCCCCCGCCAGCGCACACCCCATCGCCCGCGAACCAGCGGTCAGCACCACCCCCTCGGACACGACCCCCTCGATCAGCCCACCAACCCGCACCCCCCGAACCTCATCAGGCCCCTCAGGCTCATCAGGCTCCTCAGGCCTCCCAAGCCCCTCACCCCCCTCCCCGCGACCCCACCGCCAGACCCCCGTCCCCAGCTCCACCACCGCCCGGACCCGCATCGGCCCGTCCCCGCACCGGGACAGCACCGCCAGCTCCCCGACGCGCGCCGTACGCACACCGGCCCCGAGCCGCTCCGCGCACTCCCGCTCCGTCCGCTGCGGATCCCCGCTCCGGCCCAGCGTCAGATGCGGGGTCCACCCCCCGGCCCGCCCCCGGCAGCCGGGGAACCGGTCCGCGAGGGCCCGCCGCAGCTCCTGCCACGGCGCGTCCCCGTCCTCGCCCGCCGCCGGGTCCAGCCACACCGTGGCATCCCCCCTCTGCCCGAAGGAGTACACCCCGTCCAGCCGGGCGGTGAACGGCCTCACCCCCGCCGCGGCCTCGGCCAGCAGCGGCAGTGCCCGCTCGAAGGAGGACTCGGGTACGAAGCCGAACAGCAGGCTGACGTGGGCCGGCCAGCGCTCCGCACCGGGGTCGTGCGCCCGGCGCAGCTCCGCGACGGCCGGGTCGTGCGGCGGCAGCCAGGCCACCGCCGTCCGCGCGGTCGCCGGTACGCCGAGCAGGGCGTCGGCCGCGGCCGGCGCCCCGTACTCCACGGTGGCCCGCACCCCGAAGTGGTCGGATACGAACAGCCCGTCCGGCCCAGGGGTGTCGCCCCGGAGCGCCGCCTCCCGGACCCGTGCGCCGCCCACGGAGGACAGCAGGATCCGGTCCAGCCGGCCGGCCCGCCCCGTCAGGGAGCCGACCGCGGCCAGCGGATTGACGCCGGGGTCGAAGGTGGGCGTGTCGTCGGCGGGCCCGTGCACCTCGCTCCAGGCGTCGCGCAACCCCAGCGCGGCGGCCGGCCCCCCGTCCCCGGAGCGGCCGTCGTTGAAGTCGCCGAGCAGGGCGAGCCCGGCGCCGACCCCGCCCAGCCCCTCGGCCAGGCGGGCCAGTTCGACGCTCCTGCGGCCGGCGCCGCTCTCGGTGTGGTCGCTGGTCAGGTGCGTCGCGGCGACGACCAGCGGCCCGCCCGCGGTGTCCACGGTGACGGCGGTGACCGCCTTGTGCCGGCCGAGCGCGTGCAGCCCCGCTTCCCGCACCGGCAGCCGGCTCAGGAGCAGCAGCCCGCTGTCCGCGACGTCCGAGCCGTCCGGGTCGGTGCCCAGGGTGTACCCGGCCCGTACCCAGGGCTCCGCCAGCAGCAGGGCCAGCAGGGCGGGTTCGACCTCCTGGAGGGCGATCACGTCGGCGTCGGCCACCGCCAGGTCCGCCAGCAGCATAGGCCTGCGCCGGGCGGTGGCGATGCGCGGGGCGTCGTACCGGTCCCACAGGGTGTTCCAGGTCAGCAGCCGCACCCGCGCCGGGGCCTGCGCGGCCGGACCGGCCTGGACGGGCCGCCAGGCCCCGCCGCCGGCCGGGTCCCAGGCGTGCGGGGTCCGGGCGGTGAAGAAGGGCCCGCCCAGCAGCCGCTGCTCGCGCACCCGCCCGGCGTGCGTCGAGTCGATCCGGTCCACGCCGGTGGCCCGGTCCCACACCAGCTCCCCGTCCGCCTCGACGAACAGCACCCGGTGCCACGGGATGTCCCCGCCCGGTACGAACGAGGGCAGCGGCACCCGCTTGGGGGCGGCCCCGCGCTGGAGCAGGCCGAGGGTGAACCGGGCCGGATCGAAGCGGGGGTCCCAGCGGACCTGGTGGTAGAGCTGCTCACTGGTACGCATCAGAGGTCCTCCCCCTCGCCGGCCGCCCCCAGGGAGCCGGCCCTGTCCTCCACCGTTCCGCCCGCCCCGACGTACCAGGTCCGGTGCGCCTGCCCGGGGTGGGGCGGGCTGAACCTGCGCAGCTGCGCGGCCAGTACGGCCTCCGGCACCGGATGCGGGCGCACCGCGTTGCGCCGTACCAGCTCGGCCTCGCCGACCAGCACCACCGCCCGGGTGACCAGCGCGTCCCGGCGCCGGGCGACCGCCCCGGCCAGGCCGCGCTGCCGCTCCGTCAGGGAGGTGGCGTCCCACACCACCGTGCCTCCGGCGGCCAGGGCGCGGTCCAGCCGGTCCAGGCCCTCGCGCAGCACCTCCGGGTTGGCCCGCTGGTCGGCGCGCGCGCCCCGGGCCTCGCGCAGGTCGTCCAGGGCGATGTACGCGTCCACCCCGGGCAGGCTCCGCGCGAAGGTGCTCTTGCCGCTGCCGGAGGGCCCGCACAGCTGCACCAGCCTCGGGTAGGCGGCCGCGTCGCGCCACCGCCAGGTCGCCGCCTCGGCCTCCGGCGCGGTGGAGACCGTACCCCGGCCGAAGGCCTCGCGGGCCTCGGCCCAGCACCGGTCGGCGGCATCCGCGTCCAGGCCGCCGAGGGCCTCGCGCAGTCCGGCCCGCAGGCCGCCCAGCGGGTCCGGGCCGAGCAGTCCGGCCTCCTCGGCGCACAGCGCAGACCACTCGACGCCCTCCCGCTCCTCGGCCGTCGCGTCCGGCAGCGCCGCCGCCAGCGCGTGCAGCACCCCGAGGTCGGCGGCCGCCGCCAGCCGGACCAGCCCGGCCCGCCGCTCCTCGTCCGGGTAGGGCCGGCGCAGCGCCGGGTACAGCCCCACCAGGTCCGCCACCCGGCGCGCCGTCCG
>NZ_JBEZWL010000164.1:0-15287 GCF_040648015.1 Streptomyces sp. NPDC029216
CGGAGAGCCGGACGGCCACTCCTCAGGAGCCACTGAAGGCAAGACCCCATAAGCCACATCCGGCCCTCCCGGGCCGCCTATCAACTTACGGAGAACCCCATGAAGAAGGCCGTCTTCTGCGGAGCCGCGGCGCTGGCCCTGGTCGCCGTACTCGCGCAGACGCTCCCCGACCTGAAGCGCTACCTGCGGATTCGCCGGATGTGAGGAGCGGCCCGGAGCACGCGTCCCGGGACCGCGTCCCAGGTCCGAACGGAGTACGGGGCGGGCGGTGCGTCGGCGCGCCCGCCCCCGCCGTCTGCGGCCTGCCGCTGTAATGAGGCCCGGCAGGACGGAGTCCGATGCACGAGATGTCGATCGCCATGGCCGTCGTGGACCAGGTGGCGGAGGCGGCCCGGGACGGAGCGGCACGCTCCGTGAGCCGCGTGGAGCTGGAGATCGGGGAGCTGGCCGGTGTCGTCGCCGACGCGCTGGCCTTCTGCTTCGAACTCGCCTGCACCGCCACGCCCCTGGAAGGCGCCGAACTGGTCACCCGCTCCGTGGCGGCCCGCGCCCGCTGTGCGTCCTGCACGGGGGAGTGGGCCGTCGGCATGCCCCCCGACCTCCGCTGCCCCGGCTGCGGGAGGGCCACCGCCGTCGAGCTCCTGACGGGGCGCGAACTGCGGATCCTCAGCGTGGTCTGGGAAGACGCCCTCGAACCGATCCCCGAGGAGGCCTGACCGTGTGCCGAGTGGTCGACCTGCGACAAGCGGTGCTCGCGAAGAACGACGGTGCCGCACAAGCCCTGCGCGCCGAACTCACCGCCCGCGGAACGGTGGTGGTCAACCTGCTCTCCAGCCCCGGCAGCGGGAAGACGGCCCTGCTGGAACGCGAACTGACGCTCGCCCGGGAGCGCGGCGTGCCCGTGGCCGCACTCACCGCCGACCTGGCGACGGAGAACGACGCGACACGGCTGGCCCGTTCGGGCGTCCCGGTCAGACAGGTCCTCACCGACGGCCTGTGCCACCTCGAAGCCGGCATGCTGGGCCGCCACTTGGACGGCTGGCTCCCCGAGGACACCCGCCTCCTGTTCATCGAGAACGTCGGCAACCTGGTCTGCCCGGCCTCGTACGACCTGGGGGAGTCCCTCCGCGTGGTACTGGCCTCGGTGACGGAGGGCGAGGACAAGCCCCTCAAGTACCCGACCGCCTTCGGGCTGGCCCAGCTGGTGGTCATCACCAAGACGGACATCGCGGAGGCCGTCGAGTTCGACGAGGGGGCCTTCCGGGCGAACGTCCAGCGGGTCAACCCCGGTGTGGAGGTCCTCCGGACCTCGTCCCGCGGGGGAGAAGGCACGGGCCTCCTCCTCGAACACGCCCTGACCCTCGCCTCCGGCGCCGGCCCCCACATCCCGGTGATGTCCCGGGAACCCCGAGCGACCCACCACCACACCCATGACCACGACCACGGCCCCATCGAGCCCCGGAACAGCCCCGCAGGGCCCCCGCCCCCGGTCACCGCCCCCACGGGCGGACCCCGCTGATGGAGCCCGCGGAACGCCGCCACGTCACCATCCGCGGCGTGGTCCAGGGCGTCGGCTTCCGCCCCTACGTGTACACCCGCGCCACCACCCTCGGCCTGGCCGGCCACGTCACGAACACCCCCGACGGCGTGATCGCCGAGGTCGAGGGCGCCCCGGCGGCGGTGGCGGCGTTCTGCGAGCGCCTCGCCGCCGACGCCCCGCCCCTGGCGGTCGTCGACACGGTCGACCACCGCCCGGTCCCCGTCACGGGCACCGCCGGCTTCACCATCGTCGCCTCCCGCTCCGGCGACGGCCCGCCCCGCACCCTCGTCTCCCCGGACACCGCCACCTGCGCCGACTGCCTCGCCGAACTCGCGGACCCGGCCGACCGCCGCCACCGCCACCCCTTCATCACCTGTACGCACTGCGGACCGCGCTTCACCATCGTCACCGGGCTGCCCTACGACCGCGCCCACACCACCATGGCCCGCTTCCCCCTGTGCCCCGACTGCGCCCGCGAGTACGCCGACCCCGCCGACCGCCGCTTCCACGCCCAGCCCGTCGCCTGCCCGGCCTGCGGCCCCCGGCTGCGCCTGCTCGCCGGGCGCCCGCCCCGCGAGGTCCCCGCCGCCGACCCGGTCGCCGAGGCCCGCCGGCTGCTGTCCGCGGGAGCCGTTCTGGCCGTCAAGGGCCTCGGCGGCTACCACCTCGCCTGCGACGCCGGGAACGCCGCGGCGGTGGCCGCCCTGCGCCGCCGCAAGGAACGCGGGGACAAGCCGTTCGCCCTCATGGCCCGCACCCCCGCCGACGTCGAAGCACTGGCCGAACTCGGCCCCGAGGAGCGGGAGCTGCTCACCGGCACGGTCCGCCCCATCGTCCTGCTGCGACGCCGCGCCACCGCGCCCGGGGTCGCGGACGCCGTCGCCCCCGGCAGCCCCGACCTCGGGGTGATGCTGCCGTACACCCCCGTCCACCACCTCCTGCTGGGCCTGCCCGGCGACCCCCCGGGCCCCCGCCTGCTCGTGATGACCAGCGGCAACCTCTCCGGCGAGCCCATCGTCACCGACGACGCCGAGGCCCTGGAACGCCTCGCCGGCCTCGCCGACGCCTGGCTCACCCACGACCGGCCCATCCACGTCCCCTGCGACGACTCCGTGGTCCGGGTCTGCGACGGCGAACCGCTCCTCCTGCGGCGCTCGCGCGGCTACGCCCCGCTGCCCCTCACCCTCCCGCTCCCGGTCCCGGCCACCCTCGCCACCGGCGGCGACCTCAAGAACGCCTTCTGCCTCGGCGAGGGCCGCCGGGCCTGGCTCTCCGCCCACATCGGCGACATGGACGACCTGGCCACCCAGGACGCCTTCGCCCACGCGCAGCGGCAGCTGTCGGCCCTGACCGGAGTCGCCCCCGCGCTGCTCGCCGCCGACCGGCACCCCGCCTACCGCTCCGGCCGCTGGGCCCGCGACCAGGCGGCGGGCCGCCCCCTGGTCCCCGTACAGCACCACCACGCGCACATCGCCTCCGCGCTGGCCGAACACGGCCACGACGGCGGCCGCCGGGTGATCGGCGTCGCCTTCGACGGCACCGGCTACGGGGACGACGGCGCGGTGTGGGGCGGGGAGGTCCTCCTCGCGGACTACGCCGGGTACACCCGGTTCGCCCACCTCGCCTACGTCCCGCTGCCCGGCGGCGACGCCGCCGTCCGCCGCCCGTACCGCATGGCCCTGTCCCACCTGCGCGCCGCCGGTCTCGCCCGGACGCCGGACCTGCCCTGCGTGGCCGCCTGCCCGCCGGACGAACTGCGGGTGCTGGAGACCCAGGTGGAACGGGGGCTGAACTGCGCGCCCACCTCCAGCATGGGCCGGCTCTTCGATGCCGTCTCCTCCCTGGCGGGTGTCTGCCAGTACGCCGGGTACGAGGCCCAGGCCGCCGTCGAACTGGAGGCCGCCGCCCTGCAGGCGCCCCCGGACCGGCGGGCGTACACCTTCGGGCTGCGCGTCCCCCCGGCCGGCACGGCGGGGCCGGTCGTCGCGGACCCGGCGCCGGTACTGGCCGCCGCGGTCGCCGACCTGCGGGCCGGCACGGACCGTCCGCTGATCGCCGCCCGCTTCCACGCGGCGGTCGCCGGCCTCGTCACCGACCTCTGCGAGCTCGCCCGCGCCCGGCACGGCCTGGACACCGTCGCCCTGACCGGCGGGGTCTTCTGCAACACCCTCCTCTCCTCCGCGTGCGCCCGGACGCTGCGCGCACGGGGGTTCACCGTCCTGCGCCAGCACCGGGTCCCGCCGAACGACGGCGGACTGGCGCTCGGCCAGCTCATGGTGGCGGCCGCGGCCGCCACCGCACACCCACCACAAGGAGAGGCCCATGTGCCTGGCGGTTCCCGGCAGAGTGCTTGAGATCGGAGAGAGGGACGGCACCCGCATGGCCACCGTCGACTTCGGCGGCGTACAGAAGGAGGTGTGCCTGGAGTACCTCCCGGACCTCCGGGTGGGCGAGTACGCCATCGTGCACGTGGGCTTCGCCCTCCAGCGGCTCGACGAGGAATCGGCTCGCAAGACCCTCGACCTCTTCGCCGAACTCGGCATGCTCCAGGAGGAGTTCGGCGACCCATGGGAGCAGGCCGCCCGGCTCGGCGACGAGGAAGGGCCCTTCGGCGAGGACGGGCCGGCGGCGACGACGACGCGGAAGGAAGTCCGGCCGTGAAGTACATCGAGGAATTCCAGGACCCCGGCCTCGCCCGCAGGCTCCTCGACGACATCCACTCCACCGTGACCCGCCCCTGGGCGCTGATGGAGGTCTGCGGAGGCCAGACCCACACCATCATCCGGCACGGCATCGACCAACTCCTCTCGGAACAGGTGGAGTTGATCCACGGCCCCGGCTGCCCGGTGTGCGTCACCCCGCTGGAGGTCATCGACAAGGCCCTGGAGATCGCCTCCCGCCCCGAGGTGATCTTCTGCTCCTTCGGGGACATGCTCCGCGTCCCCGGCACCGGCCGCGACCTCTTCCAGGTGCGCGGCGAGGGCGGCGACGTACGGGTGGTGTACTCGCCCCTCGACGCCCTGAAGGTCGCCCGGCAGAACCCGGACCGCGAGGTGGTCTTCTTCGGCATCGGTTTCGAGACCACCGCCCCGCCCAACGCCATGACGGTGTACCAGGCCAGGAAGCTCGGCATCACCAACTTCAGCCTGCTCGTCTCCCACGTCCGGGTCCCCCCGGCCATCGAGGCGATCATGCGCTCGCCCAGCTGCCGGGTCCAGGGCTTCCTCGCCGCCGGACACGTGTGCAGCGTCATGGGCACCGCCGAGTACCCGGACCTCGCGGCCCGCCACCGCGTCCCGATCGTCGTGACCGGCTTCGAACCGCTGGACATCCTCGAAGGCGTACGGCGGGCCGTACGGCAGCTGGAGCGGGGCGAGCACACCGTCGAGAACGCCTACCCGCGCGCCGTCCGCCCCGAGGGCAACCCGGCCGCGCTCGCCATGCTGGCGGACGTCTTCGAGGTCACCGACCGGGCCTGGCGCGGTATCGGCGTCATCCCGGACAGCGGCTGGCGGCTGTCGGAACGGTTCCGGGAGTACGACGCCGAGCACCGCTTCTCCGTCACCGGGATCACCACCCGCGAACCGGCCGCCTGCCGCAGCGGGGAGGTGCTCCAGGGGCTGCTGAAGCCGCACGAGTGCGAGGCCTTCGGCACCCTGTGCACCCCGCGCAACCCGCTGGGCGCCACCATGGTCTCCAGCGAGGGGGCCTGCGCCGCGTACTACCTCTACCGGCGCCTGGAGCTCGGGCCCGCGCCCGCCCGGCCCGCCACCACCCCGGCCCAGCCCACCGCCCCGACCGCCCCGCTGGAGGCGAGCCCCGTTGTCTGAGACCGCACTCGACGTCACCGGCTGGACCTGCCCGGCCCCCCTGCGCGACCGGCCCCGCGTGGTGATGGGCCACGGCGGCGGCGGGGCCCTGTCGGCGGAGCTGGTCCAGCACCTGTTCGCGCCGGCGTTCGGCGGCGAGGCGCTGGCGCAGCTCGGCGACTCCGCGGCCCTGCGCCTCGGCGGGGTCCGGCTGGCCTTCTCCACCGACTCCTACGTGGTGCGGCCGCTGTTCTTCCCGGGCGGGAGCATCGGCCACCTGGGGGTCAACGGCACGGTGAACGACCTGGCCATGAGCGGGGCGACGGCCTCCTACCTGTCCTGCGGGTTCATCCTCGAAGAGGGCGTCGAGACGGCCACCGTGGCGCGGGTCGCCCAGGACATGGGGGCCGCCGCGCGGGCGGCGGGCGTGGAGGTCGCCACCGGCGACACCAAGGTCGTCGAGGCGGGCCGCGGCGACGGGATCTACCTCAACACCGCCGGGATCGGGCTGATCCCCGACGGGGTGGACCTGCGCGCGCAGCGCGTCGTACCCGGCGACGTCGTGATCGTCAGCGGGGAGATCGGCCTGCACGGAGTGGCGATCATGAGCGTCCGGGAGGGGCTGGAGTTCGGCGTGGACGTCGAGAGCGACTGCGCGGCCCTGGGCGGTCTCGTGCGGGCGATGCTCGCGGTCACCCCGGACCTGCACGTCCTGCGCGACCCCACCCGCGGCGGGCTCGCGGCCGCCCTGAACGAGATCGCGGCCGCCTCCGGCGCCGGCGTCGTCCTGCACGAGGGGCGCGTCCCGGTCCCGGCGGCCGTCGCGAACACCTGCGCGATCCTCGGCCTGGACCCGCTGTACGTGGCCAACGAGGGCAAGCTGGTCGCCTTCGTCCCCCGCGAGCACGCCGAGGCCGTCCTCGACGCCATGCGGGCCCACCCGCTGGGCCGGCACGCGGCGGTGATCGGCGAGGCCGTGGAGGCGCACCCGGGTCTGGTCGTGGCCCGTACCGGCCTCGGCGGCACCCGGGTGGTGGACCTGCCGCTGGGGGAGCAGCTGCCCCGCATCTGCTGACCGGGACCCGCCGCCCGCCCGGCTACTTCTCCGGGCGGGCGTCGTCCGGCCAGCCGTAGCCGGTGCGCGGCGGGGCCGGTACGGCGCCCACCGCGGCCAGGTCGCGGTCGGCGGCCCGCATCAGCTGGGCGGACAGGTCGCGCATCGCCCGGCTCGCGGCCAGCTCGTCGCCGATGGCGGGGACGTCCACGTCCTGCGGATTGCACCGGGCCCGGCCGCTGCCGGTCATCGTGGTCCTCCCGTTGTCGAGCACGGCCCGGGCCCTGGTCGTGCCGTCCTCCTCCACGAGGTAGAGGTCCACCCTCCACTCCTCGGCGTGCGTCATGGCGTGCCTCCTCCGTGCCTGGCCCCCGTTCCAGGATCCCCCCGCCCGGGCCCCGCGCAAAGCGCGCCTCAGGGGTCAGGCGGCGGTCCAGCCGCCGTCCATCGGCAGCGAGGCGCCGGTGACGTGCCCGGTGTGCGGGCCGCACAGCCACAGGGCGACCGCGGCCACCTCCTCCGGCTCGATCAGCCGCTTGATCGCGGAGCCGCGCAGCAGGACCTCCTCGACCACGCGCTCGGCGGGGATCCCGTGCGCCACGGCCTGGGCGGCGATCTGCCGCTCCACCAGCGGGGTGCGGACGTAGCCGGGGTTCACGCAGTTGCTCGTCACCCCGTGCCGGGCGCCCTCCAGGGCGGTGACCTTGCTGAGCCCCTCCAGCGCGTGCTTGGCGGCCACGTAGCCGGACTTGAAGGCGCTGGCCCGCAGCCCGTGCACGCTGGAGATGTTGACGACCCGTCCCCACCCCCGCCCGTACATGTGCGGCAGGATCCGGCGCAGCAGCAGGAACGGGGCGTGCACCATCACCCGCTGGATCAGTTCGAACCGCTCCGGCGGGAACTCCTCGATGGGCGCGACGTGTTGCAGCCCCGCGCTGTTGACCAGGATGTCCACGCCGGCCGGCAGGGCGTCCACGGCGGCGGGGTCGGCGAGGTCGGCCGGATGGGCCGTCCCGCCGATCCGTTCCGCCACGGCCACGGCCGCCTCCGCGTCGACGTCCACCACGTGCACGAAGGCCCCGGCGCCGGCCAGTGCCACGGCGCAGGCGCGCCCGATGCCGCTGCCACCGCCCGTCACCAGCGCCACCCGGCCGGCCAGCGCGGTCCCGGTGCCGTCGGACGCGATGCTCGATGATCCGCTCGTCATGGTCCGAACGTTAGGGACCGGCGCCGCCGGTGCCGATGTGTGCCGCCACCACAGTCGGTCCGCCGTCCATGGCGGACACCGCCACGGGAAGAGCGGTTACGAGGTCCGCCAGCCCGGCAGACCGCCCGACGGGGGCCGGCCCGCCATCACCTGTGCCAGGTGGTGGAGGATCTCCTCCGCCTCCCGGCGGACCTGCCCCGGGACATCGCCGCGCTCGCGTACGAGCCGGTCGTAGATCGGCGCTTCACTGCTGGTGCTGCTCACTTAGGACGTCGCTCCCCTGAAGCCGGCACCGGCGGCCGGGCGGCACAAGTGTAGGTGGCGGAATCCCGGCACCCGAACACAGGTCGGTGCGGGCGCCGGGGCAAAGGCCGGAACAGGGGGCAAAGCGGAATTCAGGAGCAGACGGTTCCGTCGGCCGGCGCGGTGCCGTCGACGAGGAAGGCGTCGACGGCCTTGGTCGCGCAGGCGTTGTTCCCGTAGACGCCGTGCCCCTCGCCCTTCACCGTCAGGTTGACGCCGACCCCGCGGCCGAGCGCGTCGGCCATCCGCTTCGCGCCCTCGACCGGGGTGGCCGGGTCGCCGGTGTTGCCGACGACGAGGATCGGGGCCGCACCCTCGGCGGCGACCTGCGGCCTGTCGGCCGTACCGCGCACCGGCCACTGCGTGCAGGCGAGCAGCCCCTTGGCCATGGACGGGCCGAAGACCGGGGAGGCCGAGCGGAAGGCGGGCTCCTGGGCCCGCATCTCCTCCACGGTGTAACGGCGGCTGGTGTCGGCGCAGCCGATCGCCGTGTGGGCGGCGTCGCTGTTGTCGTAGTGGCCGTCCCGGTCGCGTCCGCCGTAGGCGTCCGCGAGGGCGAGCAGGAGGTTCCCGGTGCCGGCCCGGCGCAGCTCTCCCAGCCCCTGGACGAGGTAGTCCCAGGTCTGCTTGTCGTAGAGGCTGGCGGCGATCCCGGTGAGCGCCTGGTCGGAGTTGAGCCTGCGGCCGCTCTTCGTGGGCGCGGGCTCGGTCTCCAGCTTCTTCAGCAGGTCGCCGATCCGCCGGTTGCCTTCGGCGGTGTCGGCGCCGGTGGGGCAGTCGGCGGCGTACTTCTGGCGGCAGTACTCCATGGCGTGCTCCAGCGCCTGCTGGAACCCCTTGGCCTGGCCGAGGCCCGCCTGGAGCTCGTCCGAGGTGGGGTCGACCACGGCGTCGAAGACGGTGCGGCCGACGTTCTTCGGGAACAGGTGGGCGTAGACGCCGCCCAGCTGGGTGCCGTAGGAGATGCCGAAGTAGTTGAGCTTCCGGTCGCCGAGCACCTGCCGCAGCAGGTCCATGTCGCGGGCGGTGTCGGCCGTGCCGACGTGGGGGAGGACCTTGGCGGAGTTCCGCTCGCAGGCCTGCGTGTACGTCCGGACGGCGTCGAGCGGGTCGTCGGAGGGGCGGGGCCCCTCGTCCAGGGTCTTGTCGTCCAGGCAGACGACCGCCGCCGTGTTGCCCACGCCGCGCGGGTCGAAGCTGACCAGGTCGTAGACGGCGCCCAGCTTCTCGTAGTCGTCCGCCGCCTGGGGGAGCGTACTGACGCCGGAGGCCCCGGGCCCGCCGAAGTTGTACACCAGCGAGCCGAGGCGCTTGCCGGCGTCCGTGGCCTTCTTGCGGATCAGCGCCACGTCCAGGGTCTCGCCGTCGGGCTTGGCGTAGTCCAGGGGCGCCTTCATGGTGGCGCATTCCCAGCCCGCGCCGGGCGCCTTGCCGCCGCCCTGTGCCGTGGACGGCGCGGGGCAGGGGGTCCAGTTCGGCTTCTGTCCGGTCAGGGCGGCGGGCAGCGCGGCCGGCGGGGCCGCAGCGGACGCGGTGGCCGGGGCCGAGGGCTTCGCCGCCGCCGGCGCCCCGGCGCCGGAACTGCAGGCCGCCAGGGCGGGGACCGCCAGCAGCGAGGCGGCGGCCAGGGCCGCCGTCCGTGCGGGGCGGCGTATGGGGTGGGGCATGCGGGAGCTCCTGGGGCGTGGGCGGATTCGGCGCCGTCGGGTAAACAGATGGCAAACTATCCGATCGGGTTCCGGCCGGAACTTCCGGGGTCGGTGCCGCGGCGCCGGGGCGGGCGCGACGGGTCAGGAATCGGATCTGAACCGTCGGATGTTCGGACTGTTACGGTCGGGGGCATGCCCGAGCTGATCACGCCCGCCCCCCGCCTGCACTCCTCCTGGCTCGCCGCACAGGCCGAGTGGGGGGCCGACGCCCACATGGACGGCGCCGGACTGGGCTCCGACGACGACGTGGACACCCCCGAGGGGTTCGCTGCCTGGACCGAACGCCTGCGCCGACAGGCGGACCGCACCGCGTCCGTCGAACAGGGCCGCGTCCACGCCACCTACTGGTGGATCACCGAGGGCGACACCTACCTCGGCGCCATCGACCTGCGGCACTACCTCAACGCCTTCCTCCTCGACGCGGGCGGCCACATCGGCTACAGCGTCCGCCCCTCGGCGCGCCGGCGCGGCCTGGCCGGCTGGGCGCTGGGCCGGGTCCTGCACGAGGCCCGCCTCATGGGCATGGACCGGGTCCTGCTGACCTGCGACCCGGGCAACGAGGCCTCGGCGCGCACCATCGAGCGGGCCGGCGGCGTACTGGAGGACGTACGGGAGACCCTGGTCGGCCCGAAGCGCCGCTACTGGGTCACCCTTTGACGGGGACTCGGCCCCTTCCGTCCCGCCGGTCACAGCGGTAGCCCGCGCCCCGCTCGCTACAGTGCGGTACACCCCGTACGCGTGGGGAGTGGGACGGGGCCGCGCCCGCGCCGCTCCCGCCAGGACCGTGAGAGGCAGCCCCATGGCCGACCCCGCCCCCGACGGACGGCGGCAGGACCGCCCCCGGGGCGTCCGCCCGGCCGTGTGGGTGGCCCTCGCGGCCTCGACCGCGTTCGCGCTGCTCGCCCTGTGGGTGAGCAGCGTCCCGGCCGGACCGCTGCCCGGCGACGCGGGCCCGCACGCCTGGTCCCTCGCCCACCGGCCGCCCGCCGCCCTGGCCGTGGCCCGGGCGGTCACCTCCACCGGCGCCGGGGCCGTTCCGTACGTCCTGGTCGTCCTGGCCGGCCTGTACGCCGGCCACACCGTCCGGCAACGGCTCGCGGCGGCGGCCGGGTTCGCCCTGTGCCTGGGCGCGGGCCAGGCCGTGCGGTACACGGTGATGTCGGTCATCGCCCGCCCCCGGCCCCCGCAGACCGGCTGGGCCGGCCACGCCGCCCACTGGGCCTTCCCGTCCGGCCACGCGAGCACCAGCGCCCTGACGGCCGGACTGCTGCTCGCGGCGCTCGCCCTGCGCGGCTCCCCGGGCCCGCCCCGGGCCGCCGTCGCGGCCCTCGCCGTACTGGTGGCCGTGTGGGGGGCTGCGGTGGGCCTGACGCGCGTCTACCTCGGCGTGCACTGGCCCTCCGACGTGCTCGGCGGCTGGCTGTTCGCCACCGCCTGGCTGGCCCTCGCCGCCGTCACCGCCCGCCCGCCCCGCCGCGGGCCGGCCGCCGGGGATTAGGCCCGCGACGGCAGGCCGTCAGCGGGTGCTGCGCTCCGGCAGGTCCACGTCGGCCGGAGCGGCCGCGAAGCCGCGGGACTGCGCGGCGGGGGCCGGCTTCTTGCCGCAGAACGCCCCCTCCAGGGTCGCGCCGAGGGCCGTGTTCGCGGCGCCCTGGTTCGAGGTGTTCGCCATGGCCGTGACGCTGCGCCGGCCGTCGCGGGTGGTGAACGCGTAGGTGTAGAAGCCCTGCACCGTGCCCGTGTGCCCGTACACCGAGGTGCCGCAGGACAGGTCGTACCGGCGCAGGCCCAGCCCGTAGAAGCGGGTCTTCGTCGCGTCGGTGGGGGTCATGACGAGCATCTCGTCCAGCAGCTCCGGCGCCACCAGCCTGCCGCTCACCAGCGCCGACATGAAGGTGCTGAGGTCCGCCGGGGTGGAGATCATCGCCCCGGCCGACTGGGCCCAGGACACGGTCTGCTCGGTGGAGTCCACCAGCGGGGCGCCGGCCTCGTCCGGGGTGAGGTAGCCGTGGGTGTGCAGCCCCTTGATCTCCGTGCCGGGGTGCACGTACGCGGTGTCGCGCAGCTTCAGGGGCTTGATGATGCGGCGGTCGTACTCCTTGGCCACCGGCTTGCCGGTGGCCTTCTCGATGAGCATCCCGACGACGACGAAGTTGGTGTTCGAGTACTGGTACGAGGCCCCAGGCTCGGCCGTCCTGGGCTCGGCCAGCGAGAGGTCCACGAGCTCCTGGTAGCCGAACACCCTGTTCCGGACGGCCTCGAACCCGGGTACGGTCTTGTCGAACATCGCGTTCGTGTAGTCCGCCAGCCCGCTGCGGTGGCTCAGCAGGTGCCGCACGGTGATCCGGTCGTCGGGCAGCAGCCCCGGCAGGTAGTGGTTGACCGGGGTGTCCAGCTCGATCTTCTTCTCGTCCACCAGCTGGAGCAGCACGACGGTCGAGAACGTCTTGGTGACGCTGCCGACCCGGAAGCGGGCCCGGGTGTCGATGGCCGCGCCCGTGCCCTTGTCGCCGACGCCCTCCGTCGCGCTCAGTGCGCGTCCGCCCTCGGTGATCCGGGCCAGCGCGCCCGGGGCGCCGGCGGCGAGGGTGTTGCGCAGGGCCTGGTCGACGGCCTCCATGTCCGGTGCCGGCAGGGCGGGACCCGCGCTGCGGAAGGCCTCGGGGGCGGTGACGGGCGCGGCTTGGGCGGCGGTGGCGGGGGCGACGCCGGCGACCACGGCCAGCAGGGCGGCGCCGGCGGCCAGACGTCGGTTCAGGGGGCGGCGGTTCGCGGACAGGGGCACGTTGCTCCTCGGCTCGGTGGGTGCGGTTCCCGGGCCCCGGAGGCGGCCCGGGTGATCACGAGCTTACGCAGAACCCCGAAACCGCCTGATACACCGTCACCGGCGCTGCGGCCGAAACTCGTTGTCCCTTCGTACGAGGACCCCGGCGCGGGTCGGCGCGGCGCCCGGCGGGGCGGACGGCCGGGACGAGGGCGGATCCGGCCGGACCCCGGCACCGGCGGCCCCGCGCGGGGGAGGCGCCGGCCGACGGGACCGGGCCGCCCGGCGGTGGCCCCGCGGCGCCGGGCGGCCGGAGCCGAGCCGAAATATGATGTGGCTGGGTCTTTCGCGCAGCGGAAACAGAGAGGCAGATGGACGTACCCCGGAGTGGTCCGTGACCCCGCGCCGGCGGCCTCCTCGGCCGGGCAGCGCCGATCTGCTGACCATGCTGGGGCAGCTGACCGCCCAGGCCCGGGAGGGTGCCCAGCTGCACCACGCCCGGGTCGAGCTGGCCGAGGCCCTCCAGCGCGAGATGCTGCCCGCCTCCCTCCCCGTCCTGCCGGGTCTGCGCACCGCGGCCCGGTACGCGCCCGCACAGCACGGCCTGGACATCGGCGGTGACTGGTACGACGGCTTCCGGCTGCCCGAGGGCGCCCTCGCCTTCTCCATCGGCGACGTCCAGGGGCACGACGTCGCGGCCGCCGCCTTCATGGGACAGGTCCGGGTGTGCCTGCGCGCCGTGGCGGCCGTGGTCTCCGACCCGGGGGAGGTGCTCGGCCGGGCCAATGACGTCCTGCTCTCGATGGACTGCGAGCTGTTCGCCACGTGCAGCCTGCTGCGCTTCGACCCGCGCACCGGGGAGCTCCAGGGTGCCCGGGCGGGCCACGTCCCCGCCGTCTGGGCCACCGTCGACGGCCGCCACGGCATAGCCGAGGACCCCGGCGGGCCGCCGCTGGGGCTGGTCCCCGGGGCCGGGTACGGGGTCACCCGGCGTCGGCTGACGGCCGCGGGGTCCATCGTGCTGCTGACCGACGGGGTGGTCGAGGGGCCGCCGTTCCCGATCGAGGTGGGGCTGGAGCGGGTGTCCCGGCTCGTCCGGGAGGCGGCGGGGGGCGACCCCGACGAGCTGGCCGCCGAGGTGATGAAGGTGGCCGACTCCACCGGCCACGCCGACGACGCGGCGGTGCTCGTCATCAGCTATGACGGCCACGACGGCGACGAGGACGACGAGGGCGACGAGGGCCGCGACGGCCCGGACCGTGCGGGCGGGGGAGAGGCCTGACGCAGGGCCCGCCGGCCCGGCATCCGGGGCCGCTCGCGCGTGTCACGCCCGGCCGGGACGCCCGGGCTGTTGTCTGATGCTGTGGTGCGCACCCTGGAATGGCGACGTCCGTGCGAAGCGCTCCTGCTGGTCCTCGCCGTCGCCGCCGCCTACTACGCGACCGGCAGGCTCGGCCTGCTGCGACAGGTGGTGGTCGAGGGCGCCATCGTCACCCCCCTGTGGCTGCCCACCGGCATCGCGCTGGCCGCCCTGCTCCGGTTCGGCCCGCGGGTCTGGCCGGGCATCGCCCTCGGCACGTACCTCGTCATCGAGCGGCTCGCCGCGTTCCACCTCTCCGACCTGGGCATCGTCGCGGGCAACGTGCTGGCCCCGGTGTGCGCCTGGCTGCTGCTGCGCAGGGCGGGGTTCCGCCCCGAGCTGGACCGGCTCCGGGACGGGATGGCGCTGGTCTTCCTGGGCGGCCTGCTGCCGATGCTGATCAGCGCGACCGCGGGGACCTGGACGCTGGTGCTCACCGGCAACCTGCCGATGGCCGACTTCTGGTCGACCTGGTCGGCCTGGTGGGCGGGGGACACCATGGGCGTGCTGCTGGGGACCCCGCTGCTGCTGGCCCTGCGCGGGATCCGGCTGACCGGCGACCCCTACCGCGTGGCCGAGGGGGTGGCCCTCATGGGTGCGACCGCCGCCGCCACCCTCGTGGCCACCCACAGCACCCTGTCCCTGCTGTTCCTGGTCTTCCCCCTGCTCATCTGGGCCGCCGTGCGGTTCCAGCTGGCCGGGGCGGCGCCGTGCGCATTCCTCGTCTCCGTCCTGTCGATCTGGGCGGCGACCGACCACGCCGGGCCGTTCACCGGCCGCAGCCTCCTGGAGCTCATGGTCAACCTTCAGGCGCTCAACGGGGCGGCGGCGCTGACCGGACTGCTGCTGGCGGCCCTCGTCACCGAGCAGAACAACGTCCGGCAGAAGATCGAGGAGGCGTGCGAGGAACTCGCCGAGGTCGTCGCCCACCTCTCCCCGGGCGGCAGGGACGACGGCCCGGGGGGCAACGACGGCCCGCGCGGACCCCTCTAGCGGCGGATGGTGCACATGTCCTTGACTCCGCAAGCTTTTCCCTTATGCTTGAGGAGTCAAGGAGGTAGCAATGAGTGATGCGCTGGATGTGTCCCTGCGCTTGGTGAAGGCCCAGACCGCCCTGGTGCGGCGATTCGACTCCCGCCTGGGGGCCCTGTACGGGGTGAGCCTGGCGGATTTCCTGGTGCTGCTGCACCTGGGACGGGCCGAGGGTGGCCGGATGCGGCGGGTGGACCTCGCCGGGGCGCTGGGGCTCACCGCCTCGGGCGTGACCCGTGGCCTGGCGCCCCTGGAGCGGATCGGACTCGTGGAGCGCGAGGCTGACGCCCGCGACGCCCGTGTGGCGTACGCGGCCCTCACGGAGGCGGGGCGCGAGCGGCTGGAGCAGGCCCTGAAGGCCGCCGAGCAGGTGGCCGCCGACGTCTTCGCCGCCCCCGAGTGGGCCGCCGGGGACATCGAGGAGCTGAGCGGACTGCTCACCCGGCTGGGCGGCACGGGCCTCCCCGAGGACCACGCCGCCGGCGCCTGACCGGCCGCCGGCGGCGGGC
>NZ_JBEZWL010000165.1:0-15156 GCF_040648015.1 Streptomyces sp. NPDC029216
TGGAACAGCTCCCACAACTCATCCGGCACCAGCCGCTCAACAATTCCCGCCACGATCGACAGCCTACACAGCACGCCAAATGAGATGACGTCTAAGAAAAGGAGACGAGATGGAACCGCAGATGGAAGAGGCCCTGAGGAAGGCCATGGAGGAGCAGCAGAAGGCCTCCCAGGCGCTCGCGGAGCAGCTGGCCCGCCTTGCCGAGGAAGGCAAGTAGCACCAGACCAGGCCCGAAGCCCGGCCCTTCACCACCCCGCCACCCCGACCCCGCCGAGACGTGCCGGGGCCGGGGTGGCGTGCTCTATCCAGCCCTTCGAGCTGTAGACCTGCCCCGGGACAGACGCACAACGGCGCCCAAACCAGTTCGCCTGCCCCGGGACTGGATCGCCGCGAACCCGGCTGAGGCCCGCCTCGGCCGGTTCGCCTCCGACACCCAGCCCAAGAGCAGCCAGCGCGCCACCCACGCCTGACCCTCCCACCGGAGGCCCCCATGAGCAGCACCGACCGTCACGTCGACCACGCTCTCGCCTACCCCGAGCCGCCCGCCTCCCCGCTCTGGCACCGCCACGGCGCCGTGCAGGCCCGGCCCCTCACCGACGCGGAGAAGAAGCGCAACCGCGAGCTGCTGGTGCTCGCGCAGCACACCCCCCGACCCCGCTCCCCTCGCACCACCGAGACCCTGGCGGAGGCCAGCTGATGGACACCAAGCACTGCGCCGTCGACGGCTGGGTCGACGCGATACCCGCTCCCGGCCCGCGCGACACCGTCACCTTCGACCTGGTCGTCCGGCCCGCCGACATCGACACGCTCGACGACGACGCCCCCGACACGATCGTCACCTGCACCAGCGGCGACCCCCGGATCACCCACGAGCTGCTGCACGGCATCCAGCCCGGCGACCTGCTCCGCGCGACCGGCACCCTGGTCCAGCCGACGGCGCACACCGAGCCCGCCCGGCTCACCGTCGACGCCCTCGAAGTCCTGGGCACCGCCCTCATCCCGGTCCTACGCGACACTACACGGACGACTACTGCTTGTTCTTCGACTTCCTGTGGGGGCGCGGGAAGGACTGGTCGGGCGCGACGACGGACGATCTGTGGGACTTCGAGGACTGGCGGACCCGTTCGCTGCGGAACCCGCGCCGGGTTGGCGGAGCTCGGTGGAACCGGGGGCTGGCCGCGCTGGCCCGGCTGTACGAGTGGGCAGTCCGGCACGAGCATGTGCGAACCAGCCCCGTGATCATGCGGTCGGTGCGCGGCCGGAACGGCGGGCTTGTTCAAGTGCCGGCGGCGTTGTCGAAGAACGCGCGAGCCAGTGAGGTGCGCTGGCTGACGCCGCGGGCGTTCCGCCGCTGGGTGGAGGTGGGGCTGCGCGGGTTCGGCGCCGATGGTGCTCCGTCGCCGGGGTGGGCGGGGCGGATGGCCGACCGTAACGGGGCCTTCGCGGACCTGCTGTTCTCTTCCGGGGTGCGTCTGACGGAGGGGGCGTCGTTGCTGACGGTGGAAGTTCCGCGGCTTCGGCTGGAGGGCGGCCGGTACTACGTGGGACGGCTGGCCCGGGTGGTGACGAAGTCGCGGCGGGCTCGGACGTTCTATGCCTCCTCGGTGGTCGTTGGAGAGGTCGAGGGCTATGTCGAGTCCTCGCGTGCCCGTGTCGTGCGGCGGGCGCAGGCGGCGGGCCGCTATGACGATCTGCCGGTGCGGCTGGTGACTCACGAGAGCGGGCGGCACCGGCGGATGCTGCATTGGCGCGATCGCGACGGCGTGGTTGGGCGAACAGCGTTGTCGGAGGCGACGGTGGGGGAGCGGATGACGTTGTTCACGGAAGGGCCGGCCGGGCCGGAGCCGTTGTGGCTGTGGTTGAGCGAGTCGGGTCTGCCGTTGCGTCCGTCGTCGTGGGAGGGCGTCTTCCGTGCGGCGAACGACCGCTGCGAGGCGGTGCTGTCCGAGGTGATGGACGAGCCGCCGTTCTGCACGCCGCATATGTGCCGGCACAGCTTCGCGCTGTGCATGCTGGTGGTCCTCAACCACGTCATGGACCGGCGGATGGGGCTGACGCCTGAGGAGCGGCGTGACTTCCGGCTGTTGTACGGCGATCCGTGGCGGATGGTGCAGGACCTGCTCGGGCACGCCCAGCTGGAGACGACGAGGTGGGTGTATCTGGCGCCGGTGGCGGAGTTGCGGCTGCGGTCGCTGCTGGCCGACTTCGTGTCCGCTGATGGGCCGGTGTCGGAGCAGGAGCTGGTGGCACTGTTCGCCCGGCTGGCCCGGGAGAGCGAGGGCATCCAGGACCTGGACGAGCAGCTGGTAGCTGCCCGGTGAGCCGGCGCGGCCGTACGGCGGCCCTGCCCGAGCAGCCGCACCGGCGCCCGGCAGTACTCGAGGAGGGCGGCCTGGTGGTGGAGCACCGGGACCCGCAGGGCCGGAGGCGTTCCTACGACTTCGCTGTGCTGCCGATCCCGCCGGCGTTCCAGCGGTCGCTGGCCGATCTGTACGCGGCACGGTGTTCCCCGGGCGGGGGCTGGGACAGCGTCAAGACCAGCGAGGGGTATTGGTATCTGGTGCGGGCCTTCGCGGAGTTCCTAGCCGGTCTGGAGGACGTGCCGCAGGACGTGGACCGGCTGACGGCGGCGCACTGGGCGGCGTGGCGGATGAGTCTGCCGCCGCGGACCAGTGGCTACAACAAGTACGCGACCGTTGCGGGGCTGCTCCAGGGCGACGCGCGCCTGCCGCAGCCGGTCCGGGAGGCGATGGCCCAGCGGTTCGCCTGGGAGTCGGGGCGCGAGCAGGCCTACCGCCCGGAGGAGTTCCAGGACATCCGCGCGGCGGCCCGGCGCACATTCCGGGCAGCCCTGCTGCGGATCCGTGAGAACACCGGCCGGCTTCAGTCCTGGCGTGCCGGTGAGATCCCGGCCGGCAGCCGGGAGTGGCTTGTGGGAGAGGCCTTGGACGTGCTGGCGCGTACCGGGGACGTGCCGCTGTACGCGTTCCGGCGGGCGGTGCGTCGTACCCACCGTGAGGCGCTGGGCGGGAGCGCGGCGACCTGCACGTGGATGCGGTTGTTCCTCAGCCGCAAGGAGGCGACCGCGCTGGCGGTGCTGATCGTGATGGAGCTCGGCCTGAACGCCACCACGGTCTCGGAACTGCCCGTGCCGGAGGCGCTGCCGGGCACGGGGGAGGCGGGGGTGCCGGTGTACCGACTGCGGCTGGAGAAGCGGCGCCGGGCCGGTCATCGGGGCCGCTTCGAGAGCCGCAACCTCACCGACTCCGGTGCCGGATCCTCGGGGCGGGTCATCACCGAGGCACTGGAGGCGACCGCGGCCGCACGCGCCGTTGTGGCACTGACCGGCGAGGCTCCTAACCGGCTGCTGGTGTGGCACCAGACGACGGGGCACGAGCGGCAGGCGTACCTCAAGCCGGTACGTGTGGGCCCGTTCGGGTTCGGTGTGGACGAGCGCGCCGGCCGGGACTGGGCGCGGTCGGTCGGACTGCCCGGCTCGCCGCTGCGGCGGCTGCGCCGGACGGTGAACGTGCTGCATCGGCGCGAACCCGGGCAGAACTCCCAGGACACGCATGACCAGGTCTACGTGCTGCCCGAGCCGCAGATCCGCGAGGCGGCCGTGCCGGTGATCGCCGCTGGAGCGCTAGACGCGTTGGCCTCCGCGCGCCGCACGGTCTTCGCCGCCCGTCTCGCCGACCAGCTCCAGGAGGGAGACCGGCCGACAGCGACGACGCACTGCGCCGACTACGAGCACAGCCCGTTCGGGTCACCGGGGCGTGGCTGCGCCGCGTCGTTCCTGCTGTGCACGGCCTGCCCGAACGCGCGGGTTACCCCGGCCCATCATCCGCGTCTGGCGTACTTGCACCAGGCGTTGACCGCTCTGCGCGGCGTCCTGGACGCGGCGGTGTGGGAGGCGGACTGGGCCGACTCCCACGCCCGGCTCGAGGATCTGCGCGCTCGACTGGGGGAGACGGTCTGGGCCACGGCGCTGGGAACCGCCACCAGCGAGGACCGCGCGATGATCAGCCACCTACTGCAAGGGGACTTCGACCTGTGACCGCCCTGCCGGCCGAGCTGCCTGCGCTGCCTGACTGGAGGACGCCAGTGATCGCGCCCTCGTTGGTCGTCGCCCCGGGTCGCCCCTTCGTGGCGATCTACGCCGACGACGACTGGTCCCTCACGCCGCTGATCGCCAACCCCGGCGCGAAGCGGGTCTGCATCGACTGGTCGCACGTTCCTGCCACCTTTCGGGAGGAGATGCGGCTGGCCGCCTGGATGATGATCAACGCGGCGCTGCCGGCGAGCGTCCTGGTCGGCCACCCCGCCTGGCATCCGCGTCTGGGCCCGAACGGCATCTACGACACCGTGCGCCGGTGGAACAGGTTCGCCCACTGGTTGACCGGTCAGGGACTGTCCACTCTTGCCGCGTGCACGGCCGACACCTTCACCGCCTACGCCGCACACCGGGCGCGCCGCCCGGAGGTCGTCCGCGACGACGCCACCAGAGAGCTGGTGGCGCTGACCCGGCTGTGGGCGTTCGACGCCGCGAGCGCCGCCCCGGCCGGGGTGCCGATGCCGCCCTGGCAGCAGTACGGCATCGACGACTACCTGCCGACCGCGCCGGCCGTCGGCCGCGGGGAGAACAGCCGCGAAGCGATCCCGGAAGCCACGATGGGCCCGCTGCTGATCTGGGCCCTGCGCATGGTCGACGACTTCGCCGGCGACATCCTCACCGCACAGCAGGACGCCCAGCGCCTGACCGAAAGGGCCGAGCAGACGGCCGGTACCAGGGAGTCGATGGCGCGGCTGGCCCGGTATTTGGACCAGCTCGTCGAACGCGGCGCGCCGGCACCCGCCCGGCGGCTGAAGGGCGAGTACCAGGTCAGCGCCACCTACATCGCCGCCCAGGCTGGCTGCGCTCTGCGGCAGGTCAGCAACCACCTGCGCAGTGAGCGCCGCGAGGGCTTCCGTGACTACGTTCGCCGCAATCCCGGACCGTGCCCGCTGCCTACCCCGGTCACCGGCACGGTCGACGGCCAGCCATGGGCCGCGGCCCTCGACTTCACTGAGATCCCGCAGCTCATGCGGCACCTCAGCACAGCCTGCTTCATCGTTGTCGCCTACCTGACGGGCATGAGGCCCGGCGAGGTGATGGCCCTGGAGAACGGCTGCTGCCCCGAACCCGACCCACCCGGGCGGCACCTGATCTACGGCCGGGTCTTCAAGGGCGTCTTCGACCAGGACGGCAACCATCTCTCCGCCGGCCAGCCACGCGAAGTGCCATGGGTGGCCATCGCCCCCGTCGTCACCGCGATCCGCGTACTGGAACGCATGGCCCCCGACGGCCTTCTCTTCGACACCGCCGCCCACGCCCTCCCGCGCGGCCGCGCGGCGACCGGCCGGACCATCGGCTTCGAGGCGATGCGCCACCGCATCGAGGACTTCACCACCTTCGCCTCCGAGCTCGCTCTCCGCTTGGACCGCCCCCAAGAGACGGTCGCTGCCGACCCGCACGGAGCGATCGGCACGGCCCGGTTCCGACGCACCCTGGCTTGGCACATCGCCCGCCGCCCCGGCGGCCTGGTCGCGCTGGCTGTCCAGTATGGGCACCTGCGCACCACGATGAGCGCCGGGTATGCCGCCCGCGGCCGCGACGGCATCCACGAACTGCTCGATATCGAGACCGCCCGGGCCACCGCCGACACCCTCACCACCCTCCATGACGACCTCACCAACGGAGTGGGCATCTCCGGGCCGGCCGCCCGGCGCGCGATCCACGCCGCCGCCCAGGCACCGACGTTCACCGGGTCGATCCGCACCCACCGCCAAGCCCGCGACATTCTGGGCAACCCCGCCCTGACCGTCTACGACAACCCGCGCGCGTTCCTGATGTGCGTCTACAACCGCGACCGGGCCCTGTGCCACCGCCTCGACATCACCGATGCCCCGCGGCTCGACCGCTGCCAGCCGTCTTGCGCGAACATCGCCCGCACCGACCAGCACGCCGACCAGCTCCGCCAGCACGCGCAGGCGCTGGGGAAGCAGGCCGCCTCCGAGGCCCTGCCCGGTCCGCTCGCCGACCGGCTCGCCCGCCGCGTCGAACACCTTATGGGCTTGGCCGACCGGCACGAACACAACCGCATCGCCCTTCAGGAGCCGCCGTCATGAGCCCAGCCCCGGACGAGCGCGAGCGGATCAGTGCTGCGATGGACCGCATCTTGGGCGGCACACCGCAGCATTCGAACGGAGCGCTGACGATCGTCGCCCTCGCCGTGGAGGCCGGCGTCCCGCGCAACGCGCTCACCCAGCGACACACCGACCTGAAGGCGGAGTTCTACGACAAGGTCCGGGCCCGGGGCGCCACGCCGGACAGCGAGCGCCGTCTGCGCCAGCAGGTCCTCAAGCTCAAGGAACTCCGGACTGCGGACGCCCGAGAGATCGCCCAGCTCAAGGCCGACGTTGAGGCTCTGGTGGGTGCACTTCACCAGGCCACGGCAGAGAACAGTCACCTGCGTCGGCAGCTCGTCGACCGCCATGCGGTCGTGCGCGTGCTGCCTGCGCAGACGCCGCCCGATAGGTAGCCGGTCAGCTGCCGCAGGTCCGGAAGGCGGCGCACGGCGGGGCTGTCCTACTCGGCCGGCAGACGGAGCATCGGTTCGAAGGCCGCGTCCTCCTCGCCCTCGACCGAAGGGAGGAAGCCGTCCGGGACGGTGCGGGCGGCCGTGGTGAGGAGGCGGGCCAGGACCTCGGGCTCGGTGGCCGGGGGGAGGCGGAGGGCGGCGAGGAGGCGGTCGCGGACCTCGGGGTGGTCCGGGTTGTCCTCAAGGTAGTCGGCGTTGAGCACGGGGGGACGGAAGCCGGCCAGGGCGTCGTGCCAGGAGGGGAGGACGATGGCCAGGGTCAGGGCCTCGGCGAGGGACTCCGCGATGAGGGAAGCCTGGCCCTCGGAGTCGGTGTAGAGGACGGGGCGGACGCGGTCGGAGCCGGCCGGGCCGCAGAGGTAGTGGGTGCCTCCCGCGTTGCAGCCGGCCACGGGCTCTACCGGGAGACCGGCCGGCAGGGCGATCGACTCGATGGGGTCGGTCCGCGTGAGATCGAACTCGCCGTCGCAGGCGAGGTACGCCTCGACCTCGGGGTCGGCGGCGATCCGGCGGAGCAGGGCCTCGTCGGAGAGCGCGGCCGGGTTGAGGCCGCGGGCGGCTTCGGGGGTCAGGGGGTGGCCCGCGAGGACGTGGCGGACGGTGTCGAGGGGGACGGGCCGCCCGTAGTCCTCCTCGAAGTGCGCCTGGACGGCCTCGGGGGAGCGGTCGGTGAGGAGGCGGAAGAGGTGCCCGGAGCCGTCCGGGTCCGGGCTGCCCGAGGGGAACTCGATGCCCGAGCCGGTGCGCCAGGCGCTGCCGCCGGCCTCCCACCACAGGCAGGCGGTGACCCGCGGGGCGCCGAGGCCCTCGTCGACAAAGGCCGGATCGTCCAGGAGCGGGCGCAGCGCGGCGGGCACCTCGTCGATGACACCGGGCCAGACCTGTTCGTCGTCCGTGCCGTACGGGCTCATCTCCGACTCGTGGTCGAATCCGCGGACGAGCACACCGGCCGGGGTGAAGAGGACGGAGAAGTCGTCACCCGAGCCGTTGTCCATCAGGGCCGCCTCCGTCCCAGGCCCCCAGGTGGTGGAGAAGGAGTAGCGGGAGAACCGCGGGTCGCGGCAGATCGCCTGGTCCAGCACGGCCAGCGCGCGCAGGTGCGCGCGGAGCTCGGCGGGGTCCGGGAGGAGGGCGGCGGTCGTGTGCACGGTGTCCATGGGCTCATGTAAGCAGCCGGCACTGACATCCAGGGCGGCGGTTCGGTCACACCCGCTCTCTCACTCAGGGAACGAAAAGCCCAGCTCACGCAGGCGGGGCAAGCACGCTGCGAAGCATTGCTCCACAGACGCGGCATCGGTTCGCACAAGGACGTCCTGGCGCAACGGCGCTCCACTGGCGACGAAGGTCCAAGGCTTGTCCCTCTCTGCCATCCGCTCAGCGTCGGCCTTGAACAGCACCGTTACGCCCTGTTCAGCCAGTGCTTCCATAATCGCGACGATGTCCACCGGCACTCTCCTCTCCCGAAGCGCTTCGAACGCGCCATCGGACGACCATATTCACTCCGGGCCGGACCCTGGACACCGTCCGCATGACCCAAAGTGACCGATCGGGGCGCTCTGAGCTGGAATACGCGACACCTCACCATCGAGCTCACCAGTCCCGAGGCCGTGCAGGGCGGCTACTTCACCTCAACACGCTGAACTTGACAGAGAAGTCGTCGCAGAACTCGCCACGAATGTCTTCGATGTACCACCACAGCAGGTCGCGTCCCTCCTGGAAGAGGAAAGCTTCTCGCTCTCGAGGGCCAGAGCCTTTCGAGCCCTTGCCGCGTACGAGGAAGCGGCCCCACTGGCCGTTCTCCCAGTGGATGTCCCCGATCCGGACGGCGCACAGCTCCGCGGCGCGCACGCCCGAGATGTAGGTGAGCTTGCCCATCACATAGTTGCGGGCGGCCACCGGGTACTTCCGGGCAGAGGGCAAAGACTCCCGCCAGGAGGCGAAGAACTCCTTGGTTGCCCGGGCTGAGGGAGGGATACGCAGGCCGAAGTCTCCGCGGTGGCGTGGCCGGTTGAAAGCGTCGATGGGCGATTCGACCGCCGTGCCGAAGCGACGGAGGATCTCGCCTGCATACCGCTGCTCAAGGAAGGCGAAGAAGCCGTCGACTCTGGTGATCTTCGACCTTGTGGTGGAGTGCCTCGGCGCCTTGCCCGGCCCGGCGAAGTACCGGTCGACGTCCCGGGGCGTCAGGCGCCACGGCACGGTGTCGTAGAAGGCGCAGAGCTGCAGGACCGGCTTGACCAGGGACTCCAAGGTCGACGGCGCCAGACCAGCAACGTCGCGGGCCCACAGATACTCCGCGACCGTGTCCTGGAAGAGCGCGCGCTCGTCAGTTGGACTCGAAGCCTCCGCGGCGGCGCGCTGCAGTGTGCGCACGTCGGCGAGGCCGGGTTCCTGCCCATGCTGCTCGCCCGGCCGTTCCCTTTGATCGCCGCTGTTACCACCGGCGATGACGGAGAAGCGACGAGTTCCGGAATCCGTCACGAGCATGCAAATTACGGGCCGATCTCCAGGAATCTGCCAGCAATCGTCAGAACCTCACACCATCGAGTGGAACTTCCATAGACCCCTTGACCAGCCTCAACAGCGGTGTTGGCGGAGTGAGGGCAGCCGGGGAACCCGTCGGATCTCCACTATCCAGCCCGCCGGCAGCCGCTCCGCCGACCTCACCGCCCTCGGCTACACCAGCCCAGGAAGCCCGGGGTGACCACGATGACCGAACGCCGCATCCTCCACGCCCACTTCCACCTCGGCCCCGGCCACCCGGACAAGTGGGTTGTGGCCGTTTCTCCCGGAGGCCGGGCGGGGCCCTCGGCGGCCCGCCGACGGCGCGGTCGCCGGCAGCCGCCCAGGCGCCGCTGGCGGTCAGCCCCGAGCCGGATCTCCGCGACGCGGCGCCTGACAGCGCCGCAGGCACCGTCGTATACGCCCCCAGACGACCGCCGGCCCTGCGGGCGCAGCATCCATTAGCGCGGCAGATCAGGTGAGTGAGACCCGATGGGCGGCGGAGATGGATGACGAATCCACTTGATAAGGAGGGTCCTACGCTGCTGTTTCACAGCGATAGACAGGGGGCGGAGCGGTGCGCGCTCTGGAGGACGTAAAGAACCAGGTGAGGTCACTGACCTCTCGGCGGTACGTCGAGGAGGCGATCGCCGCGTACGGGGCGTCGGCCTACCGGTCGGCACTGATCGCCACGTGGATCGCCGTCGCGGCCGACATTATCGAAAAGATCCGCATCATGGCCGACGAAGGTGAGTCCGAGGCCATCTGCCTTCGCGACGACCTCGACAAGGCCATCGCCCACAACAACATCGCCGCCCTCCAAGACTTCGAGCGCAAGCTGGTGAGCCGGGCGCACACCCGGCTACAGCTGATCGAGAAGCGAGAACACGATGAGCTAGAGCGCATATACCTCGACCGGCACCTGTGCGCTCATCCCGCATTCGTTGCAGCCGGCGAGGAGCTGTTCAACCCCACTGCTGAACTCGTACGTGCACACCTGGCTGTCGCAGTCGACGCTCTCCTGTCCCACCCGCCAGTCACCGGACGCAGAGCCCTGGAGCGCTTTGGACGCGAAGTCGCCTCGGACTCCTGGCCAAGGGACGATGAACGTCTGGCCGAGCACCTACGCGCCAGCTACATGGACCACGGGACACGGGCACTGCGTGCGAACCTGATCAAGGTGGTGTGTAAGGACACCCTCAAAACCGAGCTCACCCTGAACGACCGCTGGAGGCGCACGCGGACTGCACGGGAGCTGCAGAAGATTGCCCCAGCCGAGTTCGAGGAGCAGCTCCGCAGCGTCCTGGACCGCCACCAGAACCAACTGAACGAACACGGCCTAATGGCTCTCATATCGGGGCTCTGCTACGTTCCGGGCACTTGGGACCTGCTGCATGGGGGAACCCAGGGCCGGATTGAGACCCTGATGGAACAGATTCCAGCGAGGGAGCTGCTCTCCGTCCATCTGCTGTTCCACGGCCCCCTCCCGCAGGCACCCATTGACCAGATGCTGCTCAAACGGCTGGAACGCGTCACCGAGCTCAGCTCCAGGCGGCTTCCGAGCCCACTGGCGTACTACTTCGGGGACGAGCCCGACAGCCGGCTCATTCCGGAGCTGATTCGCCTGGCTGCGGATGCAGGTTCGTTCCCGCAGGGGGGCAACGTGCTCCGGCTCGTGAATGCCCTGGCGCCGTTCTTGACAGAGGAACACTTGGAGCAGCTTCTTGAGGCGTGCGGTGGCAATCCTCAGATCGCTGGGGGGCATCTGGGAGGAAGGGAGCTTCTCCGTCTGCGGTACTACGGCCCACAGACGGACCGGGCGCTTGCTGCGTGGGCAAGGTTCGATACCGTGGAGCCGTCGCCGTAGCCGAGGTCGTCGACCAGCAGTCGGAGAGCGGCCTCTGAGACCGCTCACGAACATTCGCTCTTGTTGCGCCCCGTGATCCGTGTTGCACAGTCGCCTCGCGAGCTTGTTCCCCCAGGAACGCAGGTGGCGAGCCTGGGGTCGCTCCTGGCGGCCACCGCCCGCACTCCGCGCGATGACGTATCTCCTGGACGACCGCCGGGCTCTGCCTGCGCTGCTTCGCCTGATCAGCCCCCGGATCGTCGCCGCCGCGAACAACGCCGTTGGCGCCAGCGCCGTTCGCACGATCCGGATCCTGCCGCCCGGGTCCGCCCCCGCCGGACCACCCCTGGCTACGGAAGCCTCCGGCACTCCGCCGACGCCCGACTGCGTGAGCAGTCCGACCGTGAGCGTGGTGGGGCATGTGCCGGATCCGGACGCTGCGCCCTGCCTGGCCAGCCATCCACGCGCCGAGATAGTCCCGGCCGCGCCAGCGAACCCCGTGGCTGCTCAGTTTCCGGACCCGGCCGTCGTCCTCCAGCATGGGCAACTACAAGGGACACCACGACCTCGGCTCCCGCAGCCGCTTGCAGCGCCCCAGCGGTGGCTCACCGAGGTGTAGACGGGGGCCGGTTGCCCTTGCCCTGCGGCCGGGCCGGGTCGGGGCCTCGGGGTGGCGGGGTAGAGGAGTCGGGCGGCCTCAAGGACGGTCGCGACGAAGGGGCGGATGGCGGGGGAGTTGTTCGACCTCAGCCAGACGGGACCCCAGTCCCTGCACATCATGTCGGTGAGCGGCACATAGGCGATGTCGGGACGACGGTAGAACCGGGTGACCTGCTCGCCGACGATGCCGGCGCCGGCTCCTAGGGCGATCTTTTGCAAGGCTTCTAGGAACGTCTCTACCTCAGGGCCAGGGGCGATCGGCCTTCCTAGTGGCGTGCGGTCGGGCCAGCGGTCCGCGAGCGACGTTCCCGGTTGTACGCCGGCGACGCGCAAGAGCGCGACGTCGGCGAGGTCCTCCATGGTCACGCTCTCGCGGCGGGCCAGGGCGTGGTTCGCAGGAATTGCCAGCATCTGCGGCTCGGACAGGATCACCGGGCCGACGGCGATGCCGGGTTCGGTGATCGGCAGGTGCAGGATCAGGACGTCGATCTCTTTCTCGCGAAGTCGCGCGAGGGCGTCGAAGAGCTGGGCCTCACGGATGCGGACGCGCCAGCCGGGCTCGCGTTCGCGGAACATGTCGGCCGCCTGGTGGACGATCTGGCCGGCGGCGGCACCGATAAAGCCGACCCGCAAGACGCCGACGGTTGCCCGGGTGCTGCTGACGGCGCGGGCGAGGGCGGCCTGGATCTCTTCGTACGCGGGCCGGACCTCGTCGCAGAGCCGGTGGCCGAGCGGCGTCAGGCGAACGCTGCGGTTGGTGCGCTCAAACAACGGAGCCCCGATCTTGCGTTCGATCACCTTGATGAGCTGGCTGACCCTGCCGGTAGTCACGTGCAGGCGCTCCGCGGTACGTCCGAAGTGCAGCTCTGCGGCCAGCCCGAGGAACGCTTCTATTTCCAGGCGTTCGAGCACCCAGCCACCACTCCTTGTTCACCCTGATCAAACGAAGGTTCCAGTATCCCTCCTGCAAGCACTGGGCCTTGGCGGGCAGCCTGGCAAATGTGCACCGCGGCTGGCGTCGTCAGATGTCGTAGAGACGGCTGGCTTTGTTCACGTCGAGGAGCAGCGTTTCGACAGCAGTTCGGGAGTCACCCGGGTCGGCGATGCTGAGCCGTTGTTCATGACGCCGGGAGGCACCGCCCAACGTCGGGACGTCGCACCGGCGGTCTGGGCGTCCTCGGGAGGCGGGTGGCCAGGGACAAAAGCGCTGGCTACGGAGCCAGGTGGTCCGTAGTGCGGCTCCCATGCCGTCTCACGGCCGCCTGTGGCGTGCTGCCTCCCGTTCCCGTGAACATCGACATCCCGTCCTGACGGGTGCCTCCCGAAGTCATGAAGAACGGACTTCACGACCCGTGAACAAAGCCAGACGGCGGAATGTTGGGGATAGCGCAGGCACGCTTTCTCGGTGCGCACAGGGGTGCTCTGCAACGAGTGCTCGGCCATCGAACGGGGTGGACCGCAGCTCCAAGACGGCCTGCCTGGTCGCTGCCCGTTCCTGTCGACGGCAGGGCTCTGGACCCGAGGTTCCCAGTTCCTGGGGACGCCCTGCCCCGGGCCCCCAACCTGGCACTCGACAGGACCACGGAGGGGTACTTGTTCCCGCCGGAGAGGGGGCCGGGGAGTCGGTGGATGCCGGCTCCGCGCAGCGGATCGCGGCCTGCTGGCGGTGCTGGGCGGCCTCCTGGATGGCATGGCCGAACGTCCGGACGCGGGGGGCTTCAGCCACACGGGGCCCGGGCGACGGGCGGAGTGTCGCGCAGCGGCACGTACGTGTGGGGGGCATGCGCAGTTCGGAGAACAGTACGGGCCGATGGCGAAGGGGGTCCGGCAATCGGCAGGCTCAGCACCAGTACGTCGACGTCGCCCTTGCGCAGCTTTGCGAGGGCGTGGCCGACCTGCGCTTGCCGGATGTGGACACGGCAGTGCGGCTCGCGTTCCTGGAGGAGGTCCTGCGGCCCGGTGGACGACCTGTCCGGCGGCGGCGCCGGCGAATCCGAGCCGCAGGGTCGACCGGCTCTGCCCGGCGTCGGCGATCACACGGTCGAGTCCCGCCACGAGCTGCTCGTGGCCCCGGCCGCAGGTCGTCATGCAGGCGTCGACCCAGCGGGGACAGGCGGACCGTGCCCCGATGAGCCGCTCCAGCTTCTTGAAGGTCTGGCTGATCCGGCGGTCCCTCGTGCGGCGGGCGTTGGGGGACGTGGCTGGTGGATCTCCTCGGTCGTGCGTTAAGCCAGGCTAAACACCGGTTCTCGTATTGAGTGTTGTTCGGATGATCTCCAGACGAGAGCCTGTGGGTCGGCGCGGCCGGCAATCGATCGCCCAGCCAGGACGCCGCAACCACCTGCTTCTCGTCTGGACTGAGGAGAACTCCCTTGGACAAGATCGTCGCCCTGCCCTGCCCACCGCGCGTAGGCGTCGCAGAGGTGTGCCCGTGACGCCGCCGTCGCTGTGGAGCAGGCGCCGGATACTCAGCACCATGGCCGGGGCCGCCGCGGTCCCGGCCATGACGTCCGTCGTCACCTTGAGCGCCGGCCCGGCCCGGGCCGCCGAGGGCGACCCCGCGACGGGCAACGGCCTGCCTGATACCGATCGGGGCAAGGCCGTATGGGCCTACAAGAGCGGCGGCCGGGCGGTCCGCGATGCTGCGGCCGCCGCCCTCGTCGGCAGCCCGGCCGCGGTCTCCGCCTTCCTCACGAGCGAACTGCCGCTCGCGAAGGCGGATGACAACCGGTTCGGCATCCTCGCCGTCCTCCCCCTCGCGGACAAGTCGGTCCGCGAGAGGGCGAACGCGGCCCTGTCCGCAGGGGACGCGGCGATCGCCGACTACCTGCGCGGCGGCTACGCGCAGTCGCTCGACACGGACACGCGGGCAGCGGTCTTCACCGTCATGAACAACAGCGGGACCGCCGTCAAGCGAGAAGCCGCCAAGGCGCTGGAACTGGGCAGCCCGGAGGCCCTGCGCACGTTCCTGCAGACGACGCAGTACACCGCCCAGGAGGAAGACGAGCGGGCCGAGGTTTTCGCGATCCTCACCTCCGCCTCCCCCGAGGTCAAGAAGTACGCGGAGCGCGCCCTGAGCGACGGCTCGCCCGAGGCGATCCGCCAATTTCTCGCCTCGGGTCAGTACATCGCGCGCGCCCGTGACGAAGAAACCGCCGCGGTCGACCAGTTGGTCAGGATCGTGATCCGGGAGGGCAACCGGGCGAAACTGCAGACGGAACAGGCCGTAGCCGCCGCCAACAGAGCCAAGGACGCGGCGGAGAAGGCGAAGGCCGCCGCGCTCAAGGCCGCCGAGGAAGCGAGGCAGGCGCAAAACAAGGTACAGGAGTCGGCCCAGGCGGCGAACAGCGCCGCGAGTGCCGCACGGGGCGCCGCGAGCGCCGCCTACACGGCCATCTCCGCATCCCGTACCGCTCAGGCCGCCTCCAGCCGCGCCGCGCAGGCCGCGCATGCCGCCGCCGGCGCCGCGGCCGCAGCGGGGCGTGCCGCCTCCCGGGCCTATGGCGC
>NZ_JBEZWL010000166.1:0-15137 GCF_040648015.1 Streptomyces sp. NPDC029216
AGGGGTACCCCGGTGGCGGGGGCGGGGCGCCCTGGGCCGGCCATCCCGTCGGGGGGGGGGCGGGCGGCGCGCCGGCCGGGGGGCCCGGGCCGCCCCCCCCACCCCCCGGGGGGGCCCGGCGGCGCGGGCCGGGCCCCCGGGGGGGGGGCCGGCCGCCGGGGGGCCCGGCCGGCCGACGGCGGCGCTCAAGCCGCTTTCAAGCCGCTTCGGAGCCGGATTCCGGCTCTGCGCGGGGCCGTCAGTGCATGACGGCCATGGCCAGCGCGCGCCGGGCGCGCAGCGAGACGCGCTCGGCTCGCCGCTGCATGCGCCGGGCGGCGACCAGGCGCGTGGCGTGACGCTCGGCGTCCACCTCGCGCAGCCGGTCGTCCATATGCGCACGGGCCAGGGCTTCTGGGATGAGTTGCATTTCGCGGGTCCTGTTCTGACGCGAGGTGATCGCGCCGGTGGTGATGAAGTCTGCGGTGGCGGAGCCGTGCGGCTGCTCGCTCGTGGTGGCGTGGGGGGACATGGGGGCCTGCTTCAAGGGATCGTGCGTCAGAGGGCGGTCGATGGTTCCGGTGGCGTTCATGCCGCTGCAACCGGGTTCTTGCGCGGGCGGCCGCGGGGCCGCTTGCGGGCCACGACCACGCCCTGGACGAAGAGCTCTCCGCCCCAGACGCCCCAGGGCTCGCGGCGCTCCTTGGCGCCGGCGAGGCAGGCCTCGACCAGCGGGCAGGTGCCGCAGAGGGACTTGGCGTACTCGACGTCGGCCGGGGACTCGGCGAAGAAGACCTCGGGGTCGAAGGTGCGGCAGGGTACCGGGACGCCGAGGTTCTCGATGGCGTCGTCGAGCGCGGTGAGCGCGGTGAGGGGGGTCAAGGCGGGGTCCTCCGGGACTGCGGGCGGGGAGATCGTTTGGGTCTGCGGTACGGACGGGGCGTGCGCTTCGAGTTGCACGGTTGTCTCTTCCTCGTCTTGTTCGGTTAGTCGTTCCGGCCGGTCGGCCGGGTGGCGGCTGATACCTGGTCCTGCCAGTCCCGAGGCCCCTTCGCTCCGTCGTCCCCGGTCGGGGACAAACAGAAGGGCCGCGGATCCCGGGTGGGGTTCCGCGGCCCTGAAGGCGCCGGCCTGATCATGCGATCAGGCTGGATCACTCCAGGGTTCGAGCCCGCGGAAGGCCCACATCAGGTGGTGCTGCGTCGTCGTCTGCTTCTTGAATCCGGCACCGGCCGCGGCGGCGGGGCCATAGGCGCCATGCGCCTGCTGGGCTCCTGCTACTGCCACCAGTGCCTCGGTCGGTCGCTCGTTGCGCTCGCTGACCGGGAGGGTCGCCAGCAGGGCGGCCTTGTCAGCGGAAATCGCGGACAGACCGGTGCCCCGGAGGGAGACGGAACCAAGCAGGCAGGAAGCGGCGACCGAGCGATCGGTCATTTTGGTGAAGGTCATGAAGCTGGTCACTGGTCTCGCCTCCTCTCGGCGTCTCGGGGACTCGGCCCGAGGACCTGTCCCATGTGTATTCGGATAAGTACAGCACGGATCCGGGGCTTTGGAGAAGCCACCGTTTCCGTTGCTAAGAACCTATGGGGATTGGCTGGGCATGTGCAAACTATTTTTCCGACGAGTTTCTACGCGTCGTCAGGATCCTCGCCCGCAGGCTCCTGGCCTGCGCAGATCGCCAGGACGTCGGCCCCGTACCGGTCGAGCTTCCGGCCGCCCACTCCAGAGATCATCGAGAGCTCGCCCGCTTCGGACGGCGCGGCCTCCGCGATGGCCATCAGCGTCTTGTCGGTGAAGACGCAGTACGCGGGCAGCCCCTGGAGCTTCGACTGGCCGGCCCGCCACTCGCGCAGCCGCTCGTAGAGGCCCTCGTCCATGTCGGACGGGCAGTCCTCGCAGCGCATCAGCTTGATCTCCCCGGCCTCGGTCAGGGTCCGGCCGCAGACCCGGCACAGCGCCGGCCCGCGGCTGCCGCGCTTGCGGACGCCGCGCTCGGCCGGGGCGCCCGCCCGGGTCCCCGGGGCCGCGGAGCCCGGCCGCAGGCCGTTCAGGAAGCGGCTGGGCCGGCGGGAGGCCCGGCCGCCGGGAGCCCGCGAGAGGGCCCAGGAGAGCGTCAGGTGCAGCCGCGCGCGGGTGACCCCGACGTACAGCAGCCGGCGCTCCTCCTCCACCTGCTCGTCGGTCTTGGCGTAGGTGATCGGCACCATGCCGTCGGTGAGGCCGACGAGGAACACGGCGTCCCACTCCAGGCCCTTCGCGGCGTGCAGCGAGGCGAGGGTGACGCCCTGGACGGTCGGCGCGTGCTGCGCGGCCTTGCGCTCCTCCAGCTCGACGGTGAGCTCGGCCAGGCCGGCTCCGGGCCGGCTGCGGGCGAAGTCCTCGGCGAGGCGGACCAGCGCGGCCAGCGATTCCCACTGGTCGCGCACGGCGCCGGAGCCGGCGGGCGGCTCGGCGGTCCAGCCGGTGGAGCTGAGCACGGCCCGGACCTGGGAGCCCAGCTCGACGACGTCGTCGAGGAGCGGGTCGTTGCCGGCGGAGCGGGCGGCTCCGCGCAGGGCGAGGACCGCCTTCTGGACCTCGGCCCGCTCGAAGAAGCGCTCGGCCCCGCGCAGCTGGTAGGGGACCCCGGCGTCGGCGAGGGCCTGCTCGTAGACCTCGGACTGGGCGTTGATGCGGTAGAGCACGGCGATCTCGCCGGCCGGGACCCCGGCGGCGATCAGGTCCCGGACGCGGCGGGCGACGCCCTCGGCCTCGGCGGGCTCGTCCGGGTACTCGGCGTAGGCCGGGTCGGGGCCGGGCTCGCGCTGGGAGAGCAGCTCCAGCCGGTGCTCGGCGGCCCGGCCCCGGGCCTGGCTGAGCAGGCCGTTGGCGAGGTGGACCACCTGGGGGGTGGAGCGGTAGTCGCGGACCAGCTTGACCACGGTGGCGTGGGGGTAGCGGGTGCGGAAGTTCAGCAGGTGGTCGGGGGTGGCGCCGGTGAACGAGTAGATGGTCTGGCTGGCGTCGCCGACGACGCAGAGGCTGTCGCGCTCGCCGAGCCACAGCTCCAGCAGCCGCTGCTGGAGGGGGCTGACGTCCTGGTACTCGTCCACCACGAAGTGCTGGTACTGGGTGCGGATCTGCTCGGCGATGTCGTGCCGGTCCTGGAGGATGCCGACGGTGAGCAGCAGCACGTCCTCGAAGTCGATCATTCCGCGGTCGCGCTTGAGCTGCTCGTACGTGCCGTAGATCTGGGCGATCTCGGCCGCGTCCCGGGGGGCCTCGCGGCCGGCCTTGAGGGCGGCGGCCGGGTAGTCGGCGGGGACGGTCTGGGTGACCTTGGCCCACTCGATCTCGCCGGTGACGTCGCGCAGCTCGTTGCGGTCGAGGCGGACGCGGCAGCGCGCGCCGGCCTCGGCCACGAACTGGACCTTGCGTTCGAGGAGGCGGGGGACGTCGCCCCCGATGGCCCGCGGCCAGAAGTACTGGAGCTGGCGCAGGGCGGCGGAGTGGAAGGTCCGGGCCTGGACCCCGCCGGCGCCCAGCGCGCGCAGCCGGCCGCGCATCTCGCCGGCGGCGCGGTTGGTGAAGGTGACGGCGAGCACGCTGGCCGGCATGAGCTGCCCGGAGCGGACCCCGTACGCGATGCGGTGGGTGATCGCGCGGGTCTTGCCGGTACCGGCTCCGGCCAGCACGCACACCGGGCCGCGCAGGGTCGTGGCGACCTCGCGCTGCTCCGGGTCGAGGCCCTGGAGCACGGCGTCGGCGTCGGCCGCGCCGGTACCCGGGCCGGCCGGGAACGATGAGGAGTGCGTTGCTGCTGTCACCCCGCCATGCTGCCAGGTCGGGTGGGGCGGGCGGGAAAATCCGTCCACAGGCCCGGTCGGGTTGTCGGATGGGTCATACCGGCCGCCGCCCGGGAATGGCGGGGCAGCGGCGTACGTTCGAGTACTCGGACCGGACGGTGCTCCGGTCACCAGACGTCATGGACCTCACAGAGGAGCGAGCATGCAGGACACGGGCACGGTCACGATGTACAGCACCACCTGGTGCGGCTACTGCCGCCGGCTGAAGACGCAGCTGGACCGGGAGGGCATCGCGTACAACGAGATCAACATCGAGCTCGACCCCGAGTCCGCCAAGTTCGTGGAGCAGGCCAACGGCGGCAACCAGACCGTCCCGACCGTGCTCGTGAAGTCCTCCGCCGGCAACGAGTCGGTCATGACGAACCCGAGCCTCGCGCAGGTCAAGCAGGCCCTGGCCGTCTGACGCCCGGCCTTCTGACGCCCGGCCGTCCCGGACGCTCCCGGACAGCGGAAGGCCCCCGCCTCGGCGGGGGCCTTCCGCGTGTGACGAACGTTACGGCGCGGGCTTCGGCAGCGGCCGGCCGTACCAGCGCTCGACGAGCCGGGCGGCGATCGAGATCCCCGACGGCGGGATGACCGCGCCGGACTCGAACGCCTCGCTCAGCTCCTCGCGGGAAAACCAGCGGGCCTCCTGGATCTCCTCGCCGTCGACCGTGATCTCGGAGCTGACGGCCCGGGCGTTGAAGCCCAGCATCAGGCTGTACGGGAACGGCCAGGGCTGGCTGGCGACGTACTCGACCTCGCCGATGCGCACGCCCGCCTCCTCCCACACCTCGCGCACCACGGCCTGCTCGATCGACTCGCCCGGTTCCACGAACCCGGCCAGCGTGGAGAAGCGGCCCTCCGGCCAGTGCACCTGGCGGCCCAGCAGCGCGCGGTCCTGCTCGTCGGTGACCAGCATGATCACCGCCGGGTCGGTGCGCGGGTAGTGCTCGGCGCCGCAGCCCGGACAGCGGCGGATGTGCCCGGCGGCCGCGACCACCGTGCGCTCGCCGCAGCGGGAGCAGAAGCGGTGCATGCGCTGCCAGTTCTCCAGGGCGACGGCGTGCACCATCAGCCCGGCGTCGCGCGGGGACAGCAGCAGCCCGGCCTCGCGGAGCCCGGCCGGGCGGGCCGACTGGTCCATGCGGCCCGGCAGCGAGTCCTTCTGCAGCGCGAAGTACCGTACGCCGTCCTCGTCGGTGCCGAGGAAGTACCGGTGGGTCTCGGTGGCCGGGGCCTCGAAGGCCGCGGTCATCACGATGCCGGTGCCGCCGTCGGGGGTGTCGTCGATCAGCACCTGGCCGCCGGAGACGACGAAGACGCGGGTCGTCGGGTGGCTCCAGGCGGCGGCGAGCCAGGCCTCGTCGAGGCGGTGGTGCGCGGCGCGGTCTATGTCGCTGGGCGCGGTGAGCGACAGTGGGCGCTCGGTGTGCGTGCTCACAGGTACTTCCAACTCCCCCGGTGTATGGGACAAGGCAGGCGTACGGACGTGGGTGCGTGCGGTCAGGCGGTGGCGGCGGCCGCCGCGGCGGGCGTGGGCGGGGCCCAGGTGGCGGCGAGGTCGCCCCACAGGTGGGCGGCGGTCTCGACGCCCTTGAGGAGCAGGTCCAGCTCGACCTTCTCGTTCGGGGAGTGCCAGCCGTCGGAGGGGACGGAGATCCCGAGGAACAGGACGGGGGCGTGCAGGACGTCCTGGAGGTCGGCCGCCGGGCCCGAGCCGCCCTCGCGGGTGAAGCGGACCTGCTGCCCGAAGGCCCGGCCCATGGCGCGCACGACGGACTGCAGCGCGGGGTGGTCCAGCGGGGTGAGGCAGGGGCGGGTGGGGGCGCCGAAGGTGATGGAGTGCCGGATCCCGGCGGGGATCCGGGCGGCGACCCAGTCCCGTACGGCGGCCTCGACCTCGTACGGATCCTGCCCCGAGACGAGGCGGAACGACAGCTTCAGGTGGGCGGAGGCGGGGACGATGGTCTTGCCGCCGGGGCCCTGGTAGCCGCCGCCGATGCCGTTGACCTCGGCGGTCGGGCGGGCCCAGACGCGCTCCAGGGTGGAGTAGCCGGCCTCGCCGGCGGCGGCGTGTGACTTGGCCGTGCGCAGCCACTCGGCCTCGTCGAAGGGCAGCTCGGAGATCAGCCGGCGTTCGGCGTCGGTGAGCTCGGTGATGTTGTCGTAGAAGCCGGGGATCGTGACCCGCTCGTCCTCGTCGTGCAGGGCGGCGACGAGGCGGGCGGCGACGGTGGCCGGGTTGGGCACGGCCCCGCCGAAGGCGCCCGAGTGGATGTCCTGGTCGGGGCCGTGGAAGTCGATCTCGCAGTCGGCGACGCCGCGCATGCCGGTGCAGACGGTCGGGGTGGTCTCGGACCACATGCCGGTGTCGGAGACGATCACGACGTCGGCGGCGAGCTCGGCGGCGCGGGCCTCGACGAGCGCGCGGAAGTTCGGGGAGCCGGACTCCTCCTCGCCCTCGATGAGGAGCTTGAGGTGCACGGCGGGGGCCTCGGCGCCGGTGGCGGCGAGGTGGGCGCGGACGCCGAGGGTGTGGAAGAAGACCTGGCCCTTGTCGTCGGCCGCGCCGCGCCCGTACATCCGGCCGTCCTTGACGACGGGCTCGAAGGGGTCGGTGTGCCAGCCGTCTTCGAGGGCGGCGGGCTGGACGTCGTGGTGGCCGTAGACGAGGACGGTGGGGGCGGCCGGGTCGGCGGCCGGCCAGTGGGCGAACACGGCGGGGGCGCCGGTGCCGTCGGCCGTTTCCCAGATCTCGGTGACCGGGAAGCCGGTCTCCTTGAGCTTCGCGGCGAGCCATTCGGCGCTGCGGCGTACGTCGCCCGCGTGCTCGGGCTGGGCCGACACGGAGGGGATGCGCAGCCACTCGGCGAGGTCGCCGAGGAAGGCCGCGCGGTGGGCGTCGATGTACGTGCGGACGACGTTGTCCGGGGTTTCGCTCATGGCCACGAGCCTAGCCGTCCGCCTGATGGGCACCGTCCGTGTCCGTTTTGCCTTGGAGGATCCGCTCAAGACGCTCCCGTCCGGGGAGGTCACGGGGACGGATGACGCGGCCGCTGCGGACGTGCAGGAAGGCGGCGGCGACCCGGTCGAGGGGGGTGCCGGTGGCTTCCGCCCAGGCGAGGCGGTAGACGGCGAGCTGGAGGGGGTCGGCCTGGGTGGTGCGGCCGGTCTTCCAGTCGACGACCTCGTACGAGCCGTCGGGGTTGCGGTAGACGGCGTCGATGCGGCCGCGGATCACCCGGCCGGCGAGGGTGAGCTGGACGGGCGCCTCCATCCGGTACGGGGTGCGCTCGGCGTACTCGCTGCGCTCGAAGGCGGCCTTGAGGGCTTCGAGGTCGGCGGCGTCGGCGATCTCCTGGTCGGTGCCGGGGAGGTCGGCGGCGGGGTCGAGGACATCGAGGTGGGGCAGGGGCAGGGCGTCGAAGCGGGACTCCACCCAGGCGTGGAACCGGGTGCCCTGGCGGGCGGCGGGCTGCGGGGGCTTGGGCATGGGGCGGGCTAGGTCGCGTACGAAGCCCTGCTCGTCGGCGGCGAGGCGCAGGAGCTGGCTCGCGGAGAGGGCGCCGGGCAGCTCGACGTCGCGCACGGCGGCGCGGGCGCGCAGCAGCTCGCCCTCCAGGGCGTCGAGGTCCCGGTCCCAGGAGGCGATGATCCGGGCCTCCTCGGGGGTGAGGGGGGTCCCGGACGGGGCCGGCCGCGCCGGGTGCGTCGGGGCGGGGGCGGCCCCGGGCAGGGTGGCTTCGCCGGCCCAGAGGTCGTCCGACGGGTCGGCGGCGCCGGGCCGGGCCGTGGCGTCGGCGGGCTCCGGCCGGAGGGTCTTGTCCCCCACCCCGCCCCTTCTCCCCCAGCTACCGCTGGGGGTACCCCCAGAAACCGGGGCTCCGCCCCGGACCCCGCTCCCGGCTACGCCGGACTCCGTGGCCACGGCTTCGCCGGCCCACAGGTCATCCGCTTCGCGGGGCGCGGGTACGGCCTCGCCGGGCCGGGCCGCCGGGGCGTCGTCGCCGCCCCGGGCTTCGCCCCACGGGTCCACGGGCACGGCTTCGCCCGCCCACACGTCATCCACCCCACCGAGCGCCGGCACGGCCTCGCCGGGCCCGGTCGCCGGGGCGTCGTCGCCGCCCCGGGCTTCGCCCCACGGGTCCACGGGCACGGCTTCGCCCGCCCACACGTCATCCACCCCACCGGGCGTCGGCACGGGTTCGCCGGGCCGGGTCGCCGGGGCGTCGTCTCCACCCCGGGCTTCGCCCCACGGATCGGCGGGTACGGCTTCGCCCGCCCACAGGTCGGGGTCGGGTGTGTAGGGGGCGTCGGCCTCGGGCGGGGGCCAGGGTTCGTTCTCGTAGGACGGGTCCTCGCAGTGCGGGGGCCAGAGGTAGGGGTCGGCCGAGGGGCGGGGCGTGGGGTGGGCTGCGAGGTGGGATTCCACCAGGGCGGCGGCCTCGCGGCGGAGGGTGAGGGAGGTCGGGTCCAGGGGGAGGGGCCAGGAGTGGTCCGGGGTGGAGGCCGAGGCGAGGGCCGGGTTCTCCGCGTCGGGGGCCGGTTCCTCCGCCCAGGCTTCGATCTCGCCGTAGCCCGCGGCGCAGTGGTCGTGGAGGGCCTGGAGGAAGGACGACGGGCCCCGGCGGCGCTTCTGCGTGGGGCCCCACCAGTGGCCCGAGGCGAGGAGGAGGCTGCGGGGGCGGGTGAAGGTGACGTAACCGAGGCGGAGTTCCTCGGTCTCCTTGTGGGACTTCAGGGCCGCCTTGAAGGACTTCAGGCCCGCCGAGGTCCACGCCGGGTCGGCCGGGAGGGTGGCGGCGTCGCCGCGCAGGGCGTACGGAAGGACCTTCGGGTACGAGGTCCAGGCCTCCGGGGCCTTCTCCTTCGGGAAGGAGCCCGCGCACAGGTCGGGGACGACGACCACGTCCCACTCCAGGCCCTTGGACTTGTGGGCCGTGAGGACCTTGACCGTGTTCTCCCCGCCGGGGAGGGCGTGGTCGAGGCCCTTCTCGTACTGGGCGGCGGTGCGCAGGAAGCCCAGGAAGGCCAGCAGGGTGGCCTCGCCGTCGAGCGCCGCGAAGCCGGCCGCGACGTCCATGAAGTTGGAGAGGGTCTCGCGGCGGCGGGCCGCCAGGGCGTGGGGGGAGGCGGAGAGTTCCACGTCCAGGCCCGTGGTCGACAGGACTCGGTGCAGGACGTCCATCAGCGGGTCGGAGAGGGAGCGGCGCAGGTCGCGGAGTTCCTGGGCGAGGTGCGCGAAGCGGACCCGGGCGGCCGCGGAGAAGGGGAGGTCCTCGGCCCCCGCGCCGTCCAGGAAGGTTTCCAGGGCGTCGGCCAGGGAGACCACCTCGGCCGGGTCGACGCCCTCGACCGCCGCCGCCAGCCGGCCGTCGGGGCCGTCGGAGGCGTCGGGCCGGGCCACCAGCTGCCGGGCGAGCCGGCCGAGCAGCGCCAGGTCGCGGGCGCCGATCCGCCAGCGCGGGCCGATCAGGAGGCGGACCAGGGCGGCGTTGGCGCCGGGGTCCTGGAGCACCTCGCACACCGAGACCAGGTCGGCGACCTCGGGGAGGTGGAGGAGGCCGGAGAGGCCCACGACCTCCACCGGGACGTCCCGGGCGACCAGGACCGCCTGGATGCTCGCGAAATCGGCCGCCGAGCGGCACAGGACCGCGATCTCGCCCGGTTCCCTGCCGGTGCGCACCAGGTGCGCCACGGAGTCGCCGAGCCACTCCAGCTCCTCGGCGTGGGTGGGCAGCAGGGCGCAGCGGACCAGGCCGTCGTGCTCGGCGCCCGGGGCGGGGCGCAGCGCCTCGACGCCCTCGTGCATGGCGCGCAGCGGGGCGGCGAGCCCGTTGGCCAGGTCCAGCAGGCGGCCGCCGCTGCGCCGGTTCTCGCTGAGCGAGAACCGGGTCGCGGGGCTGCCGTCGGTGTGGGGGAAGTGCTCGGGGAAGTCGTCGAGGTTGGCGACGGAGGCGCCGCGCCAGCCGTAGATGGCCTGGCAGGGGTCGCCGACGGCGGTCACCGCGTGCCCCGTGCCGCCGCCGAAGAGGCCGGACAGCAGGAGCCGCTGGGCGACGGAGGTGTCCTGGTACTCGTCGAGGAGGACGACGCGGAACTCCTCGCGCAGCAGGGCGCCGACCTCCGGGCGGGTGGTGGCCAGCTTCGCGGACAGGGCTATCTGGTCGCCGAAGTCGAACAGGTCGCGGGAGCGCTTGGCCGCGCGGTAGCGGACGACGAGCTCCAGCAGTTCCAGGCGGCCGCGGACCGCCTCGGGGGCCTTGCGCAGGTCCTCGTTGGTGAGCTTGGTGCCGGCGAGGACGTCGAGCAGCCCAGTGTCGTACGCGCGCAGCTCCTCCGGCTCGACCAGGTGCTCGGAGAGTTCCCCGTCGAGCGCGAGGAGGTCGCTGACCAGGTCGGGGACGGACTTGGTGAGGGCGGGGTAGGGGCCGGGGGCTTCGCGGAGCACCTTCGCGGCGAGCTGGAAGCGGGTGGCGTCGGCGAGGAGGCGGGCGCTGGGCTCCAGGCCGATGCGCAGGCCGTGGTCCTTGAGGAGCTGGCCGGCGAAGGCGTGGTAGGTGGAGATGCGGGGCTCGCCGCCGGCCGTGTCGGCATCGGCCGGGGTGGGGGTCCCCCCGGCGAAGCCAGGGGGAGGGTCGGGGTCGGTGATGCCGGCCTTCGCGAGGGCTTTGCGTACGCGTTCGGCGAGTTCGCCGGCGGCCTTGTTGGTGAAGGTCAGGCCGAGGACCTGTTCGGGGGCGACGGCACCGGTGCCGACGAGCCAGACGACGCGGGCGGCCATGACCGTGGTCTTGCCGGAGCCGGCGCCGGCGACGATCACCTGGGGGGCGGGCGGGGCGGTGACGCAGGCCAGCTGTTCGGGCGTGAAGGGGATCCCGAGGAGCTCCTTGAGCTGCTCGGGATCGTCGAGGACGGGGGCGCGCCCGGACGCGTACGCGGTCACCTCAAAAGGCTAGCCGCCCCCACGGACACTCCCGGCCGTCGTCTCATTCCACGGTCTGGCGGCCCTCGGGGAGGGCGCTGCAGGAGCTGCGGAAGGAGCAGCGCTTGCAGTGTTCGCCGGTGGCGGGTGCGAAGCGTTCGTCCAGGACCCGGCCGGCGGCGGTGGCCAGCAGGTCGCCGACCCACTCGCCCGAGCTGCCCGCGGACAGCGCCTCCTGGGCCTGGATCTTGGGGACCTCGTCGCCGCCGTCCCGCTTCGCGGCGCCCTGGCGCAGCTGGACGAGTTCGGCGCCGCCGGGTTCGGGGCGGCGGCCGTCGAAGACCTCGTCGACGGCGCCCTCGCGGACGGCGAGCTGGTAGACGGCGAGCTGGGGGTGGCGGGCGACCTCGTCGCGGGTGGGGGCGCCCTTGCCGGTCTTGAAGTCGACGACGTAGGCGCGGCCCTGCGGGTCGGCCTCGACGCGGTCCATGGAGCCGCGGATGCGGACGGCGTACTCGCCGGCGTCGAGGGTGACGTCGAAGTCGTGCTCGGTGGCCACGGCGGTGCGGCCGCCGCGGTCGGTGGTGTGCCAGCGCAGGAAGCGTTCCAGGGCGGCGCGGGCGTTGTCCTTCTCCTGGCGGGACTTCCAGGGGGCGTCGAAGGCGAGGGCGTCCCAGACGGAGTCGAGGCGTTCCATGAGGACGGCGAGGTCGGCGGGGGTGCGGCCGGAGGCGACCTCGTCGGCGAGGACGTGGACGACGTTGCCGAAGCCCTGGGCGGCGGTGGAGGGGGCGTCGGCCTTGACCTCGCGGCCCAGGAACCACTGGAGGGAGCAGGTGTTGGCGAGCTGGTCCAGGGCGCTGCCGGAGAGGGCGACGGGGCGGTCCCGGTCGCGGAGGGGGACGGTGGCGGCGGTGGGCTCGTACAGGCCCCACCAGCGCTGCGGGTGCGCGGCGGGGACCAGGGGGCGGTCCTCGTCGTCGGTGAGCGCGGCGAGGCGGGCGAGGCGGCGGGCGGCGGCGTCGCGCAGGGCGGGCGAGGCGTCGGGGTCGACGGTGGTGGCGCGGAGCTCGGCGACGAGCGCGGGGACGGCGAGGGGGCGGCGGGGGCGGCCGGTGACGTCCTTGGGGGTGACGCCGAGTTCGGTGAGGAAGCGGGAGGGCTGGTCGCCGTCCTCGGCGGGGGCCTTGACGGCGGTGACGACGAGGCGGTGGCGGGCGCGGGTGGCGGCGACGTAGAACAGCCGGCGCTCCTCGGCGAGGAGGGCGCCGGGGGTGAGGGGTTCGGCGAGGCCGTCGCGTCCGATGCGGTCGGCTTCGAGGAGGGAGCCGCGGCGGCGCAGGTCGGGCCAGAGCCCTTCCTGGACCCCGGCGACGACGACGAGGCCCCACTCCAGGCCCTTGGAGCGGTGGGCGGTCATGAGGCGGACGGCGTCGGAGCGGACCGTCCTGCCGGTGAGGGTGTCGGCGGCGATGTCCTCCGCCTCCAGCTGTTCGAGGAAGTTGAGCGCGCCGCGGCCGCCGGTGCGTTCTTCGGCGCGGGCGGCGTTGTCGAAGAGGGCGCAGACGGCGTCGAGGTCGCGGTCGGCGTTGCGGCCGGCCGGGCCGCCGCGGCGGGCCTGGCGTTCGAGGCGCTGCGGCCAGGGGGTGCCGTCCCAGAGGGTCCAGAGGGCCTCTTCGGCGGTGCCGCCGCCCTGGAGGAGCTCGCGGGCCTTGCGCAGGAGCAGGCCGAGGCGCTGCGCGCCGCGGGCGTACGCGGGGTCGTGCGCGGTGAGGCGCTCGGGCTCGGCGAGGGCGCGGGCCAGCAGGACGTCGGAGGGCGCGGGTACGGCGACCCCGGCGGCCCGCTCCTCGTCGCGCAGGGCCCGCCCGAGCCGGCGCAGGTCGGCGGCGTCCATCCCGCCGAGCGGCGACCCGAGCAGCTCGATGGCCGCCTCGACCCCGACCCACCCTTCGCCTCCGGCGGTCGAGGGGGCGGGGGTGGCTTCGCCGGGTCCGGGGGGAAGGTCCCGCCCGGCCGCCCCGGAGCCGCGAGAGGGCTCGCGCTCCTCGGCGCCTGCGGCGCCGGGGCCGGTCGGGGTTTCCCCGTCCGGCAGGGGCGAGTCCGGGCCGGTGGAGTCGGAGGCGGCCGGGGGCGGTTCCGAGGTGTCTGCGGCGTCCGGCAGGGCGGGGGTGGGCGGGGGCGGGGTTGTGGCGGCTGTGGCGGTGGTGCGGAGGGCCGTCAGGAGGGGGGAGATCGCCGGTTCGTGGCGGAGGGCCGTCGTGGTGGCGTCCGTTTCCGCAGGGACGCCCGCCGCGATCAGGGCCCGGCGCATCGCCGGGAGGGTGCGGCCGCCCGAGCGGACCAGGACGGCCATGTCCTGCCAGGGGACGCCGTCCTCCAGGTGGGCCCGGCGCAGGATGTCGGCGATGTTGTCCAGCTCGGCCCCGGCGGTCGGGTACGTGTACACCTCGACGCGGCCGCCCTCGCGGGCGGGCGTCAGGTCGCGGTGGGCCCGGACGGCGGCGGCCGGCAGGCGCGGGACGGGCATGCGGGTGGTGAGGAGGCGGGTCGCGGCCAGCAGGTTCGCGCCCGAGCGGCGGCCCGTGGTGAGGGCGCGGACCTCGGCGCCCGGGAAGGAGGTCTCGAAGTCGAGGATGTTGTTGATGTCGGCGCCCCGGAAGGCGTAGATCGACTGGTCCGGGTCGCCGAAGGCCACCAGCGTCCCCGCCGGGCCGTTCAGCGCGCGCAGCAGCCGCAGCTGGGAGGCGTCCGTGTCCTGGTACTCGTCCACGTAGATCACGTCGTAGGAGGAGGAGAGGGACGGGGTGGTCTCCGACAGGAGGACGGCGCGGTGGAGGAGTTCGGCGTAGTCCAGGGAGCCCTGGAGGTCCAGGACGTCGAGGTACTCGGAGAGGAAGGCCGCCGCGGCCTTCCAGTCGGGGCGGCCGATGCGGTCGGCGAAGGTCGCGAGGGCCCGCGGTCCCAGCCCCAGCTCGCGGGCGCGGGCCAGCACCGCGCGCACCTCGTCGGCGAAGCCGCGCGTGGTCAGCGCGGCCCTCAGGTCCTCCGGCCAGCGGATGGAGCGCAGCCGGCGCTGGCCCTCCAGCAGGGTGCGGACCATCACGTCCTGCTCCGGTCCGGACAGCAGGCGCAGCGGGTCCGCGAAGAGTTCGTGGTCCTGGTGGGCGCGGACCAGGCCGTAGCAGAAGGAGTGGAAGGTGGTGGCCTGCGGGGCGCGGGCGCCGCCGAGGCGCAGGGCGGCGCGGTCGCGCAGTTCCACGGCCGCCTTGCGGCTGAAGGTGAGGATCAGGATGCGGGCGGGGTCCGTGCCGGCCTCGACGCGGGCGGCGGCCGCCTCGACGAGGGTGGTGGTCTTGCCGGTGCCGGGGCCGGCCAGTACGAGCAGCGGTCCGCCGGTGTGATCAACCACCGCCCGCTGGGCCGCGTCCAGAACAGGGGGGGCCACCTGCCGCGGGCCGGTGCGCACCAGGCGGTACGCGTCGGGCGTACGCGTACGCCGCTCCGAGCGGCCGGGAGAAGAGGTGATCACGTGGGGTGCCGGTCCTGGTGGGTCTGCGGGTGCTGTCAGCGGGGTGTCCGGCGCGGGCGCCGAAGCCCGGGCCGGAGCCGAAGAGGCAACGCTACGGCAACCCGGGCGGGCGCCGCAGTCCCTCCCGGTGGGCCCGGACGTCGACCCGGCGGGCCCGCGGGCCGTCCCCCGTACGGGCCTTCGGGTGCCCGTCCGGATTCCGGATGGCCGAAGCTGTCAGGTGTGAGCCTCGTCGCCTCCGGGACCCTCCTCGCGCCCGTCCCAGCGTGCCCGCCGCATCGCCAGGCGCGGCTCGCCGGAGGGGGTGGCGCGCAGCGGGGTGCCCTCGGTCCGGTAGTGCTCCAGGGCGCGCCGCTCGTGGCCGGGCAGGGGGACGCCGTCCGCCCGCACCACCCGCCACCAGGGCACTGCGCCGCCGTACAGGGCCATGACGCGCCCGACTTGGCGGGGTCCGCCCTCGCCGAGCCACTCGGCGACGTCCCCGTACGTCATCACCCGGCCGGGCGGAATCCGCTCGGCCACCTCCAGTACCCGCTCCGCGTACGCGGGCAGCTCTCCGCTCATTCGGCCCATGGTGCCGGACGTCGCCCACGCCGCGCCGGAAGCTTCGGTTCCATACCGGCGCGCACCCTGATGCCCCGCTGGACCGCCGGTCCGTGCCACCATCTTCCGGGCGGTGACTGGTGATACGTGATCAAGAAGAGACGGAAGTGACGGCGAAGGAGCGGGCTGTGAGCCCTCCGGACGGCGCGGGAAAGGGCGGGGGCGCCCGCCCGCACAAGGGCGCGCGCGCCGGCGGTGCGGGACGGCCCGAGGAGCCTTCCGCGGACCCGGGCGCCACCGGCTCCGGCGGGGCCCCGGACGCGGACCCGCA
>NZ_JBEZWL010000167.1:0-14982 GCF_040648015.1 Streptomyces sp. NPDC029216
GGCTTACCAACTCCCTTTTCCTCCGGCGCGGGGTGGGGGGTCCGGGCCCCCGGGGGCCCCTACCCGCCCCTCCGGCGCGTCCGGGGTCAGCCGCCGGTCCGGCCGCCGCCGGCCCAGTCCGCCAGCGCGTCGAAGTCCGGCCGGGTCAGGCCGATCCGTTCGTCGACGTGCACGAGCAGCGCGTGCGCGGTGTGGCGCTGCTCGACGTACTCGCGGTCCATGGCCGTGATGTCGTCGTCGATCCAGGCGAAGGGCCGGGCGCCCGCGTACTCCAGGATGTACTGCGTCTTCCAGAAGGTGCCGCGCGGCGCCCGGCCGTGCATCACCGGCCAGTCGATGAACGGCAGCCGGGGCAGGCCCAGGTGCGGGCCTATCCAGTCGTTGGCCTCGTCCTTCCAGGTGGTGGCCCAGACCAGCTCGTACGCGTCCGCCAGCGCGAGCAGCTCGGCCCCGTGGCCGGGGTTGAGCCAGACCCGCAGTGGCTTGCCGTCCGTGAAGCCCGTGGGGCGCATCCGGTGGGTGGTGTACCCCTCCGGACGGCGCTCGGGCTTGGCCCCGTACGGGTTCAGCGGGCCGTCGACGTCGATCAGCAGCAGTGGCTTCATGCGCTCAGGTTTCCTCTCCGGCTGCCCCCTCGGCAGCCTGTTTTCCTCGCGAGTGAGACATTGATGTCTCATTTGGGGTAACGTTGTCTCATGGCCATGGATCGTGACCAGGTGCTCCGCGACGCGGCGGCCCTGCTCTCCCGCAAATCGACCGCGACGATGGACGAGGTGGCCCGCGCCGCCGGAATCGGCCGGGCGACCCTCCACCGGCACTTCGCCGGGCGCGACGCCCTCGTACGGGCCCTGGAGGACCTCGGCATCCGCCGGTTCGAGATCGCCTTCGACCGGGCCCGCCTCGACGAGGGCACGGCCGTGGAGGCCCTGCGCCGCCTCGTCGCCGAGACCGAGCCCGACGCCCAGCTGCTGGCCTTCCTCGTCACCGAGAACCAGCTCTTCGAGGGCGACCAGGTCAACGAGGGCTGGGCCCGCCTCGACGCGCGCGTCGGCGCGCTCTTCCGGCGCGGCCAGCAGGAGGGCGACATCCGGATCGACCTGAGCCCGGCCTGGCTCACCGAGGCCCTCTACGGCCTCATCGGCACCTGCGCCTGGGCCGTCATGGACGGCCGGGTCGCGGCCAAGGACTTCCAATACATGATCACCGAGTTGCTGCTCGGTGGCGCACGACGGAGCGTGGAGTGATGACCAGAACCGAACAGCTGAACCGGCAGGCGGGGGCGGAGGGGAGGAGCCGCGGACGCTGGCTCGCCCTCTCGGTGCTCGTCCTGGCCGTCCTGCTGGTCGCGGTCGACGCCACCGTACTCGGCCTCGCCACGCCCTCCCTCAGCGAGGACCTCAAGCCGTCCGGCACCCAGCTGCTGTGGATCGGCGACATCTACTCCTTCGTCATCGCCGGCCTGCTCGTCTCCATGGGCTCCCTCGGCGACCGCATGGGCCGCAAGAAGCTGCTGCTGCTCGGCGCCACCGCCTTCGGGGCCGTCTCCGTCCTCAACGCCTACGCCACCAGCCCCGAGATGATGATCGCGGCCCGGGCGCTGCTCGGCGTCGCCGGCGCGACCCTGATGCCGTCCACCCTCGCGCTGATCCGCAACATCTTCCACGACCCCAAGGAGCGCAGCCTCGCCATCGGCATCTGGGGCGCCACCGCCTCCGCCGGCGCGGCCGTCGGACCGGTCGTCGGCGGGGCCCTGCTCCAGCACTTCTGGTGGGGCTCGGTCTTCCTCATCAACCTGCCCGTGATGGCCGTCCTGGTCGTCGTCGGCGTCAGGCTGCTGCCCGAGTCCAAGAACCCGGTGGCGGGCCCCTGGGACCTGTTCAGCGTCGGCCTCTCCCTGGTCGGCGTCATCGGCGTGGTCTACGCGGTCAAGGAAGCCGCCACCCACGGCCCGACCTGGGGCGTCTGGGCCGCCGCCGTCATCGGCGCCGGCTGCCTGTACGCGTTCGTGCGCCGCCAGTTCACCCTGCCCTCGCCGCTGCTCGACATGCGGCTCTTCAAGCACCGCGGCTTCTCCGGCGCGGTCCTCGCCGACCTGCTGACCGTCTTCGGCCTCTCCGGGCTGGTCTTCTTCCTCTCCCAGTTCCTCCAGCTGGTCCAGGGCCGCGACCCCCTGGAGGCGGGTCTGGCCGAGCTCCCCGCCGCCGCCGGCGCGGTCGTCACCGGTCTGGTCGCCGGCCGGTACGCCCGCCGGTACTCGGTCCGGGCCATCGTGGCCGGCGGTCTCGCCGCCAGCGGCCTGGCCCTGGCCGCCCTCACCCTGATCCACCGGGACAGCGGCTACCCGCTGCTCGGCGCGTCCCTGCTCGTCGTCGGCCTCGGCGCCGGGTTCTCCTTCACCGTCACCGCCGACGTGATCCTCTCCAGCGTGCCCAAGGAGCAGGCCGGTTCGGCCTCGGCCGTCTCCGAGACCGCGTACGAACTGGGCGCCGCCCTCGGCATCGCCCTGCTCGGCTCCATCGTCACCGGCGTCTACCAGGGCTTCACCGCACCGGCCCCGGTCCCCGCCCCGGTGGCCGAGGCGGCCCACGAGTCCCTCGGCGGAGCCGTCGAAGCCGCCCGGACCCTGGACCCGCAGACCGCCCGGACCATGGTCGGCGCGGCCCAGGACGCCTTCGTGGACGGGCTGCGGCTCGCCTCCGGCGTCGGCGCGGCCGTCCTGCTGGCCACCGCCGCGGTCGCCTGGTTCCTCCTGAAGGGGCAGGAGCTCCAGGACGGCGTCGAGCACTGACGTTACGCCAGGTGAGGGTGTCCCGCACGGAGTTGACAGCCCGTCGGCGAGCGGGACACCATCCCGGCGATGGAGATCACCGACCTGACCCCCGCCGAACGCCGCGTATGGGACGCCTTCCCGCGCGGCGAGGGCGTCGACTTCCGCGAGGGCCCCGACGAGTCCTCCGAGGACGGCGCCTCCTGGGGCCCGGAGCGCACCGTACGCGCCGAAGTACTGCGGACCCTGCTGGTCGGCGGCCCGAGCGAACACGGCCGGGTACCGGGGCTCAAGCTGTACGGCGCCCGGATCAGCGGCAAGCTCGACCTCAAGTACGCGGTCGTGGACCATCCCATCCGGATGCGCTCCTGCTGGTTCGAACGCAAGCCCATGATGTACGGGGCCCAGCTGCGCGCCGTCGTCCTCGGCGACTCCACCCTGCCCGGCCTGACCGCGGCGACCGTCCGCGTGGACGTCGTCCTGCGGCTCTCCCGCTGCACCATCGACGGCCCCGTCCGGCTGGCCGGCGCCCGGATCAACGGCGGTCTCTTCCTCCAGGGGGCGGTGATCCGCCCCGGCAGCCTGCCCGACGAGGCCGGTGAACCCCCGCTCCAGCTCAACCACGCCGAAATAAGCACCGACATCATCGCCGACCGGCTCACCGTCCACGGCCAGCTCCGCATCAACGGCGCCACGATCGCCGGCCAGCTCAACCTCGACCGGGCCAGGCTCATCAACCCCGGCGGGATCGCCCTCCACGCCGAGACCCTCTCCGTCGGCACCGACCTGCGCGGCAGCCGGCTGGAGGCGGAGGGGATGGTCAACCTCACCGGCGCCCGGATCCCCGGTCAGCTGTACCTCGCCCGCGCCCGGATGGCCAATCCGGACGGGGTGGCCCTGCGCGCCAGCAGCTGCTCGATCGGCGAGTTCTGGCTCCGCAAGTGCCCGCCCGTCGACGGCATCGTCAACCTGCGCCGCAGCCAGCTCGACATGCTCTACGCCGAACCCGGCACCTGGCCGCCCGTGGTCCGCACCGAGGGGCTCAGCTACCGGGTGCTGCACCCCCACCTGCCCGCCGAGGAGCGGCTGCCGCTCCTGGAACGCGAGGAGAACGGCTACCTCCCGTACTCCTACGAGCAGCTCGCCGCCGCCTACCGCACGGTCGGGGACGAAGCCGGTGCCCGCACCGTCCAGCTCGCCAAGCTCCGCCGCCATCGGCACACGCTGCCCCGCCACACCCGGCTCTGGGGACTCCTCCAGGACGTCACCGTCGGCTACGGGTTCCGGCCGCTGCGCGCGGCGGGCTGGCTCCTGCTGCTGGTCCTGACGGGCTGGATCGCATACGGGCTGCACCACCCGAGGCCGCTGAAGCCGGGGGAGGCCCCCGACTTCAACCCGGTCTTCTACACGATCGACCTGCTGCTGCCGATCATCGGCTTCGGCCAGGAGGAGGCCTTCGCGCCGAGCGGCTGGTACCAGTGGCTGTCGTACCTGCTGATCGTGACCGGCTGGATCCTCGCCACCACGACGGCGGCGGGCGTCAGCCGGTCACTCCAGCGCCAGTAGGGCGGCGGCTCAGGCGGCCTTCGCCTTGGTCGCGTACATGTCCACGTACTCCTGGCCCGACAGGCGCATGACCTCGGCCATCACCGAGTCGGTGACGGCGCGCAGCACGTACCGGTCGCGGTCCATGCCCTCGTAGCGGGAGAACTCCATCGGCTCGCCGAAGCGGATGGTGACCCGGCCCGGGCGGGGCATGCCCTTGCCGCCGGGCTGGAGCTTGTCCGTGCCGATCATCGCGAACGGGACCACGGGGGCGCCCGTCATCAGGGTCAGGCGGGCGATGCCGGTACGGCCGCGGTAGAGCCGGCCGTCGGGGGAGCGGGTGCCCTCGGGGTAGATCCCGAAGATCTTGCCCTCCTCCAGGATCCGGCGGCCCGTCATCAGCGCGGCGACGCCTCCGTTCGCGCCGTCCCGGTCCACCGGGATCATGCCGGCGCCGGTGAAGAACCACGCCATCAGTCGGCCCTTGAGGCCCTTGCCCGTCACGTACTCGTCCTTGCCGATGAAGTGGACCGTGCGGTCGCACACCAGCGGCAGGATCATCGAGTCGATGAAGGTCAGGTGATTGCCCGCCAGGATCACCGGGCCGGTGCCCGGAATGTTCTCCAGCCCCTCCACCCTGGTGCGGAACATCAGGCGCATGGCCGATCCGACAGTGGCTTTGATGAGCGCGGTACGGAACAACGTGAGCCCTCCGGCATCGAAAAGCGGTTTTCGCACCACACGGCGGTAGTGCAGGTGAGGACGATACTCGCGGGTCACCCCTGATCGCACATCGGGTTCACGAGGTGGATACGCAGTGTTGACGTGTGTTTCCGCCATGTTCCGCGCGACCCAACCCGCCCGCCATCCCCCTTGCCTACCATCGGCTCGCCGATTTCCAAAAGAAGCCGGGCGATTTCCAAACGATTCCGAACAAGGAGTGGCACTGATGATGCAAGGTCGGACAGCCCGGCGCACCGTCCTGGGAGCCGCGGTCCTCGCGGCCGGAACCGGAATCAGCACGCTCGCCGCGGGCACCGCCTCCGCGAGCGAGGCCGGGCACGGCGAGGGCGGCTACCGCGACCTGCCCGTCCCCCTCGTCATCGGCCACCGGGGCTCCAGCGGCTACCGCCCCGAGCACACCCTCGGCTCCTACCAGCTCGCACTCGACCTCGGCGCCGACGTCATCGAACAGGACCTCGTCCCCACCAAGGACGGCCACCTGGTGTGCCGCCACGAGAACGAGATCGGCGGCACCACCGACGTCGCCGACCACCCCGGCTTCGCCGGCCGGCGCACCACCAAGACCGTCGACGGGGTCTCCGTCACGGGCTGGTTCACCGAGGACTTCACCCTCGCCGAGCTGCGGACCCTGCGCGCCAAGGAACGCATTCCGGCCATCCGCCAGCGCAACACCCTCTACGACGGCCGCTGGCCCGTACCCACCTTCGAAGAGGTGCTGCGCTGGGCCGACCGCGAGGGCAAGCGGCGCGGCAAGCGGGTCTGGCTGCACGTCGAGACCAAGCACCCCACCTACTTCCGCGGCCTCGGCCTCGGCCTGGAGGAGCCCCTCGCCGCCCTGCTGCGCCGCTACGGCCGCGACGGCCGGAACGCCGCCGTCTTCCTCCAGTCCTTCGAGCCCTCCAGCATCCAGCGGCTCTCCCGGCTGGTGTCCGCCCCGCGCGTCGTCCTGCTCTCCGGCGCGAACACCCGCCCCTGGGACTTCGAGGTGGCCAAGGACCCGCGCACGGTCGCCGACCTGGTCAAGCCCGAGGGCCTGAAGTGGATCGCCGGCTTCGCCCAGGGCATCGGCCCCACCCTGGACCTCATCGTCCCGCGCGACGCGGACGGCAAGCTCGGCACGCCCACCACCCTGGTGCGCGACGCCCACGCCCGCGGCCTGGTCCTGCACCCCTACACGGCCCGCAACGAGAACGCCTTCCTGCCGGCCGAATACCGGAAGGGCACCGACCCGAACGCCTACGGGGACGCCTTCGGCGCCTTCAAGCGCTACTTCGAGCTGGGCATCGACGCCATCTTCACCGACAACCCCGACACCGGACTCCTCGCCGCCGAGGCCTTCCGTCCCGGACGCGGCGTCAACCGCTAGCCCCCCGGCCACGTAAGGGTGGGCCGGGTCCGGCGGGGAAACCGCCCGGCCCGGCCCCCGCGTCCCGCCCGGCATGGACCTGCGACGCGAACCGGAACTGATCGAGGAGCTGGGCCCGCTGCTGTCGGCCGAGGCGGCAGCGGAGGCCCCCGCCGCCGGGGTGGACGCCGCCGACCTGGAACAGGCCGTCTGGGTAAGGCTGCTGGAGCAGGGCCCGCACGGCCCCGGACCCTCCGGCCGGGCCCGCTGGCTGAGGCGGGCGGTGCGCGCCGAGGCCCGGCTCGCCCGCAGGCGGGCACGGCGCGAGATCCCGTACGGGGTCACCCCCGCGGACACGGCCGACGAGCCCGAGGACGCCCTGCTGCACGGGGAGGAGAACCGCGCCCTCCGATCGGCGGTCGCCCGACTGCCGGGACGCTGCCCCGAGCTGATGGGCGCACTTCTTTCGCCCCGAGACCTCACATACCGTGAAATCGCAGGAGAGTTGGGTATCTCACAAGGAAGTTTGGGGCCCGTTCGTTCCCGTTGCCTGGGATGTCTGCGCAGAATGCTCGCTGGAGAGGTTGCGGCTCCTGCCCCTTGGGGAAAGGAGCGGTAGACCAGAGAGCTACCGGTGAGCGGGAGGCATGCGCACATGGGCATGAGCGTGACCATTTCGGCGGCGGCCGCCGAAGACGCCGAGCAGATCTTCAAGCTGCAGTACCTGGCGTTCCAGCGGGAGGCCGAGCTGTACGGCAACTACCTCATCCAGCCCCTCACCCAGTCCCTGGACTCCCTGAAGGCGGAGCTGGCCACGGACACCGTCCTGGTGGCCCGGCTCGGCGACGAGGTGGTCGGCGCGGTGCGCGGAAGCGTCGGCGAGGACGGCACGGCCAGCATCGCCAAGCTGTGCGTACACCCCCGCCTCCAGGGTCACGGCCTCGGCGCCCGGCTGCTGCGCGCGGTGGAGGAGGCCCTCGCGGGCGGCGGCGGCACCCGCTTCCGGCTGCACACCGGCCACAAGAGCGAGTCGAACCTGCGGCTCTACCGCAAGGCCGGCTACGCGAAGGTCGGCAACCGCACCGCCTCCGACGGCGTGCACCTGGTGATCCTGGAGAAGGACGCCGTGGTCCCCGCCGACTTCACCGTCAGCGCCTGAGCGGCGCCCCGGCCCGCCCCCGCCCGTCCTAGCGCTTCGCGCGCAGCCAGAGCATCCCGGTGACCGGCAGGATCACCGGGATGAACAGGTAGCCCATCCCGAAGCCCGACCACACCGTGGTGTCGGGGAAGGCCTCGGGCCGGACCAGGGTCCAGGTGCCCACGGCCAGCACGCCCGCGAGCTCGGCGCCGCAGCACACCAGTGCCGCCCGCCGGGCCCGGTCGCCGCCGCGCACCAGCGAGTACGTGATGAAGGCGTAGACCAGCGCGGCCGCCGCCGACAGGGAGTAGGCCAGCGGCGCCCGGTCGAACTCGGTGGAGATCTGGAAGGCCGAGCGCGAGACCGCCCCGACCACCATCACCCCGTAGAGCCACACCAGCAGCAGTCCCGGCCCGGAGACCAGCCGCTTGCGGGCTTCCGGCGAGGCGGTCGTCGTGTCAGGCACCGGCGGATCCCCAGATGTCGTAGAGGCGCACTTCGAGCACGGCGAGGACGACCGCGCCCGCGGCCACCGTCACCGAACCCCACTTCGTGCGCTCGGTCAGCGAGAGCAGCCCGGCGGCCGGGACCGCCGCGAAGGCGCCCACCAGGTAGGCCACGAAGAGCACCGCGCCCTGCTCGGGCTTCTCGCCCCGGCCCAGCTGGACCAGGCCGACCACCAGCTGGGCCAGGGCCAGCAGGGTCACCACGGCCATGCCGATGAAGTGCCAGTCCTTGGTCGGCTGGTCCCGCCATACGGCGTGACCGCACCAGGCGGCGAGGGCGAGGGCGGCCACGCCGAGGGCGGCCGTCAGGGCGTCGAGCATGCAGTGAGCGTATTACGGGGGCCAAGATCGGCTGCGCAGGGGGCGCCGGCCGGGAGCCGGCGGGGCGCCGGCCGTGGCCTTGGCCACAACGGGCGCCCCCGCCCCGGCCCCGCGCGGACCCGGGCCCGGAACCCGCCAGGCCGTGCCGGCACTGGTCAGGGGCGCTCGCGGACCGCCCCGGACGGGGTACCGGAGACGGCCGCCCTCGTCCGGAATGCGATCGGAATCCGTCCGCTATCCGGACAGCATTGATCGGTGAACCGTCATGTCTGCTTTACTGGGGCCCATGACCACGACGAGCAGCCGCACCCTTGCGACCGAGGCGACGATGACGCCCGGTGCTCGTTGTATGTGTCGAATGTGCGCCTTCTGAGGGCCCCTTCCCCCGCGGTCTCGCGCCCCGAAGCGAGACGAGGCGAGCCACTCCGCCGTCCAGGTCACCGCTGACCTCCGGCCCGGACCCGCTCCAGCCCCGCGCACGCGTCGACACGCTTCCTTTGTGACGGTTCGACCCGTATCGCGTCCCCAGATGTTTGCCCCGTGCACGGTCCCGCACGCCGTGCACTCGACAGCGACGGAATTCCTGTGATCACCACATCGGGCCTCACGAAGGTCTACCAGTCCCGTGGCCGCGAGGTCACCGCCCTGGACGGCGTCGACCTACACGTCCGCGAGGGCGAGGTCTACGGAGTCATCGGCCAGAGCGGCGCCGGCAAGTCCTCCCTCATCCGCTGCGTGAACCTGCTCGAACGCCCCACCACCGGCACCGTGACCGTCGACGGCGTCGAGCTCACCGCCCTCGCCGGCCGCGGCCGGCGCGCCGGCAAGGAGCTCCGCGAGGCCCGCAGCCGCATCGGCATGGTCTTCCAGCACTTCAACCTGCTGTCCTCGCGCACCGTCCAGGCCAACATCGAGCTCCCCCTGGAGATCCTCGGCGTCGACCGCCGCGAGCGCGCCCGCAAGGCCCTGGAACTCCTCGACCTCGTCGGCCTCGCCGACAAGGCCAAGGCCTACCCCACCCAGCTCTCCGGCGGCCAGAAGCAGCGCGTCGGCATCGCCCGCGCCCTGGCCGGCGACCCCAAGGTGCTCCTCTCCGACGAGGCCACCAGCGCCCTGGACCCCGAGACCACCCGCTCCATCCTCCAGCTCCTGCGCGACCTCAACCGCCAGCTCGGCCTCACCGTCCTGCTCATCACGCACGAGATGGACGTCGTCAAGAGCATCTGCGACTCCGCCGCCCTGATGAAGAAGGGCCGGATCATCGAGTCCGGCACCGTCGCCGAGCTGCTCGCCACCCCCGGCTCCGAGCTCGCCGCCGAACTCTTCCCCGTCAGCGGCGCCGCCACCGGCCCCGAGCACACCGTCGTCGACGTCACCTTCCACGGAGAGGCCGCCACCCAGCCGGTCATCTCCCAGCTGGCCCGCACGTACAACATCGACATCTCGATCCTCGGCGCCGCGATGGACACCGTCGCCGGACGCCAGATCGGCCGCATGCGCATCGAGCTGCCCGGCCGCTACGAGGACAACGTCGTACCCGTCGGCTTCCTGCGCGAGCAGGGCCTCCAGGTCGACGTGGTCGACGGAGCCGACGCCACGACAGACGAGATCGACGACGAACTGGCCACACTGGTCAAGGACGGTGCCAAGTGACCTGGTCCGAGATGCAGCCCCTGCTCACCCAGGGCACCTACGACACCCTCTACATGGTCCTGTGGTCCACCCTGGTGACCGTCCTCGGCGGACTGCCCCTCGGCATCCTCCTCGTCCTCACCGACAAGGGCGGCCTCCTGCGGAACCAGCCGCTCAACAAGGCCCTCGGCGTGATCGTGAACATAGGCCGCTCGCTGCCGTTCATCATCCTGCTGATCGCCCTGATCCCGGTCACCACGGCCGTCGTCGGCACCTTCATCGGCCCCACCGCCATGATCGTCCCGCTCGCCATCGGCGCCATCCCCTTCTTCGCCCGGCTCGTCGAGACGGCCGTCCGCGAGGTCGACCACGGCCTGATCGAGGCCGTCGAGTCCATGGGCGGCGGCATCCCGACCCTCGTCGGCAAGGTCCTGCTCCCGCAGGCCCTGCCCTCCCTGGTCGCCGCCGTCACCACCACCGTGATCACCCTCGTCGGCTACTCCGCCATGGCCGGCGCCGTCGGCGGCGAAGGACTCGGCTCCAAGGCCATCACCTACGGCTTCCAGCGCTTCGAGACCGGCTTCATGGTCGCCACCGTCGTCGTCCTGATCGCCCTCGTCACGGTGATCCAGCTCATCGGCGACGGCGTGGTGCGCGTCCTCGCACGCCGCGGCCGGACAGCCTGAGCCCGCCCCGGGCCGCCCCTGATCTTCCCCACCCGAGAAAGCCCGCACTTGTCGTGCCTGGGCCACCACCAGCGGGTCCCCATCCCGGACCCGTACCGCAAGAAAGGCACTCTTCGTGCGTAAGAACATCAAGCTCACCGCCTTCGCCGCCGCCACCGCAGCGCTCGCCCTCGGCCTCACCGCCTGCGGCAGCTCCTCGGACCCGTCCTCCACCAAGGCCGACGGCGGCAAGGTCGACGAGAGCAAGCCCCTCGTCATCGCGGCCTCCCCGAGCCCGCACGCCGACATCCTGAACTTCGTCAAGGACAAGCTCGCGGCCAAGGAGGGCCTCAAGCTGGAGGTGAAGGAGTTCACGGACTACGTCCTGCCCAACACCGCCACCGAGCAGGGCCAGGTCGACGGCAACTACTTCCAGCACAAGCCGTACCTCGACGACTTCAACAAGAAGAACGGCACCCACATCGTGCCCGTCGTGAACGTGCACCTGGAGCCCCTCGGCCTCTACTCCAAGAAGGTCAAGGCCCTCACGGACATCAAGCCCGGCCAGACCGTCGCCGTACCCAACGACACCACCAACGAGGGCCGCGCCCTCCAGCTGCTCGCCGCGAACAAGCTGATCACCCTCAAGGACGGCGTCGGCACCAGCGCCAAGCTCTCCGACATCACCGACAAGAAGGGCCTGGAGTTCAAGGAGCTGGAGGCCGCCACGGTCCCGCGCGCCCTGAACGACGTCGACGCCGCCGTCATCAACGGCAACTACGCCCTCGAAGCCAACCTCTCGCCCGCCAAGGACGCCCTGGTCCTGGAGAAGGCCGAGGGCAACCCGTACGCCAACTTCCTGGCGGTCAAGGACGGCAAGCAGAACGACCCGCGCATCCAGAAGCTGGCCAAGCTCCTGAACTCCGACGAGGTCAAGAAGTTCATCGAGGAGAAGTACCAGGGCTCGGTCATCCCGGCCTTCGGCACCCCCGCCGCCTGAGGAAACGCCTGATCCACCCCGGATCCCCGGCCCCGCGCACCCTCCCGGGCGCGCGGGGCCGCGGGCTGCCCGCGAGCCGCCCGAGCTCTGCCCGCTTCCGGGCAGCCCGGCCCTGCACATCCCCGGGCCGATGCTGCATGCTGTGGCCTACGACCCGCACAAACGGTCCGCCTCAGGCATGGAGCTGCGCATGACTACCACCTTCCCGGACGTCACCATCAGCACGGACCGGCTGGTGCTGCGCCCCTTCGAGGAGGAGGACGTCACCGCGCTCGCCGAGATGATGAACGACGAGCACGTCACCGCCTGGACCTCGGTCCCGCACCCCTACACCCACGCCGACGCCCACCTCTGGGCCACCGACGTCTCCCACGCCGAACGCACCGAGGGCCGCGGCATCGTCTTCGCCGTCGCCGAGTTCCTCACCCAGCGCCTCGTCGGCAGCGTCCACCTCCGCAACACCAACTGGCGCACCCGCACCACCGAGGTCCGCCACGTCACCGCCCCCTGGGCCCGCGGCGAGGGCTACGCCAGCGAGTCCCTCCTCGCCGTCGCCCGCTGGCTCTTCCGCGAGCAGCAGTTCGAGAGACTCGAACTGCGCACCGCCGCCGGCAACACCGCCTCCCAGCAGGTCGCCCAGAAGATCGGTTGCATCAGTGAAGGCGTCCTGCGCAACGCCTGGACGGTCCGCACCCAGGCCGCCGACGGCAGCTGGAGCGACACCCGCACCGACCTCATCGTCTGGAGCCTGGTCCCCGAGGACCTCGACGACGCCGACGCCTACGACGAGGACTACGGCGGCTACGACACCTACGACAGCCGCGAGGCCCGCGAGGCCCGCGCCGTCCTCCCCGCCCACACCCTCACCGCGGACCGCAACCGACCCGTGACCAGGTAGTCTCGCAGTGCGCGACCCCGACGAAACTTCGCCTGACCCCACCCCAGGAGACTGACGACGATGGCCGACCGGGTCACGGTGATCGGCTGGGACGGCTCCCCCCTGACCGCGGCCGCCCGGTCCGCGCTCTCCGCGGCCACCCTGGTGGCCGGCGCCGCCCACCACCTCGCGCTCCCCGAAGTCCCGCCCGGCGCCGAACGCATCCGCCTCGGCAGCCTCGGCCTCGCCGCCCGCCGCATCGCCGGCCACCGCGGCACCGCCGTCGTCCTCGCCGACGGCGACCCCGGCTTCTTCGGCGTCGTCCGCACCCTGCGCGCCCCCGAACACGGCCTGGAAGTCGAGGTCGTCCCCGCCGTCTCCTCCGTCGCCGCCGCCTTCGCCCGCGCCGGAATGCCCTGGGACGACGCCCAGGTGGTCGTCGCCCACCCGCGCACCCTGCGCCGCGCCGTCAACGTCTGCCGGGCCCGCGGCAAGGTCGCCGTCCTCACCTCGCCCGGCGCCGGCCCCGCCGAACTCGCCCTGCTCCTCGACGGAGTCCACCGCACCTTCGTCATCTGCGAGGCACTCGGCACCGACCGCGAACGCGTCACCGTCCTCACCTCCGACGCCGCCGCCGACCACACCTGGCGCGACCCCAACGTCGTCATCGTCATCGGCGGCGCCGGACACTCCGCCACCGCCGACGCCCCCTGGCTGCTCGGCCAGGGACCCGCACAGAGCCCCGCCGCCGGACGCGGCTGGGCCCGCCCGCTCGCCGGCCCGGACGCGGGGGAGGGGGAGTCGGCCCAGCTGCGCGCCGCCCAGCTCGCCCGCCTCGGCCCCCGCCCCGGAGACCTCGTCTGGGACATCGGCACCGGCCACGGAGCCCTCGCCGTGGACGCCGCCGCCTTCGGCGCCGCCGTCATCGCCGTCGACGCCGACCCGCGCGCCTGCGAACGCGTAACAGCCGCCGCCCGCAAGCGGGGTGTACAGATCCAGGTCGTGGCGGGCCGCGCTCCACACGTGCTGGAGAACCTGCCGGAACCCGATGTCGTACGGGTAGGAGGAGGCGGGGCCGAGGTCGTCGCGGCCGTCGCCGACCGGCGGCCCGAACGGATCGTCAGCCACGCCTCCACGCGCGACCAGGCGGAGGCCATCGGGCGCACGCTCACCGAACACGGGTACGCCGTCGAGTGCGCGCTCCTCCAGTCCGTGGGCCTCGACACCAGGACCTGGGCCGAACAGGAGCGTTCCGTCGTCTTCCTGCTGGCAGCCGAACGCCCCGTGAACCGCTAGCGCGGCGCCCGGGGTAGGCTGGCCGATCGTCGTACCGCCCGGCAGGCGCGCGACGTGGCGCAGTCCACAGGGGACCGTGCCGGTTTCCGGCCGACACGGCGGCCGACGGGCGCGACAATGCTCAGGAGTTGTCGTGCGGGCCGAACGCGAGGTGTCGCGCCGCGCGGCGACCCCGTCCGTCGGGCCGCATGGGCGCCGGGCGACCGAAGAGGCGAAGAGGCAACACCGATGGGCGAGGGGTAAGCATGACTGACACCGGCCAGGTCCCGGGCGAGGGTCACCCGGACAACGCGGGCATGGTGGATCAGCAGGGCGTTCCCGCTCCGGTCCAGCCGCTGCCCCCTCTGCCTCCGATGCCCCCGCAGGCCCCGGCAGGCTACGCCTTCCAGGACCTGGTCGACGACCCCGCCGAGGCCGAGGACGACGAACTGCTGCTGATGCCCAGCGGGCACGGGCAGGGCGGCGCCTGGAGCGACCCGCAGGTGGTCCCGCCGGTCCCGGCCTTCCCCGGCGAGTTCCCCGCCGAGCAGGCCTACACCGAATACCCCCAGCCCCCGGCCGCCGGCTACCCCGAGCAGGGGCACCTCGGCTTCCCGGACCCGGGCTACGCGATGCCGGGCCAGCCCGCACCGGGCCAGCCGATGCAGGGTCAGCCCGTCGAGCCGATGCCGGGTCAGCCCGTCGCCGGCCAGCCGCAGCCCGGGCAGCCGCTCGGGGCAGGGCCCGGCACCGGGTTCCCCGAGGCCGGCTACCCCGACGCCTTCACCGACCCCGCCGTATACAGCGCGGGCGCCCACGAGACCGGCGGCCGTGACTCCGGCTCCCTGGACCTCGGCGGCCTCGTGGTCCCGCAGGCGGCCCCCGCCGCGGCCGCGCAGATGCCGCCCGCCGCGCCCGTGAGCCAGTCCCGCCGGCCCCTGCACATGGGTCCGGCCGTGCCCGACGCCACCGGGGGAGTCGTACGCTCCCTCGCGGACCGGGGTCCCGCCGCCGCGCCGGCCGCGCCCGTCCCCGCGCCCGGGATGCCGGTCGCTCCCGCCGTCGCCGTCGTGCCCGGTCCGGTCGCCGCTCCCGCCGTGGCCGTCGCCCCGGTGGCGGAGGCTGCCCCGGAGCCCGGCCCCGACGCGGCCGCCGCCGCGCCGGAGG